>DAOOJC010000025.1:0-10052 GCA_035384905.1 Acetivibrio sp.
GATGCAACAATTGCCGATATTGCTGTTGCAACCAATGCAGGACAGATTAAAACCGGGGCACCGTCAAGAACTGACCGTGTTGCTAAATACAATCAATTATTAAGAATTGAAGAAGAATTAGGTGACATTAGTATTTATCCCGGTCTCAATGCATGGTTCAACCTTAAGAATAAATAGGCTAAGAGAATGCACGCCATCGGTGTGTAACAGGTAAAAAGACAGATTACATGGGCGAGGGATTAATAAAATAAAAAAACCTTGGCAATAAAGCTTGTTTTTTAGTTATTATTGTGTTAGAATGTATTCTGTCAATTTCTTAGGAGGTGCCTATAGCATGCAAATAGTAGTAACTATTTTTCACATAATATTTTCGGTGTCACTAGTTGTGATTGTTTTGCTTCAATCCGGTAAGCAGGCTGGCTTGTCTGGTTCCATCGCTGGTGGTGCGGAGACATTTTTCGGGAAAAACAAAGGAAGGACAATTGATGCTATCCTTAGCAAATATACTTTAGTTGCAGCTATTGGATTTATTATTACTTCAATTGTTTTACAAATTGTTTTGAATTCTAAATAAGATCAAGAAGAAAGGAGACTGTATTGTGCAGTTTCCTTTTTGTACTCTTTCAGATGCTTTATTCAGCTATAGCTGAATAAAGTAATTAGATACAAATAAGCATCTTATAATTTAGTAATAATACATTTTCTTATCGTATACTTCAATATTTTCCTTGTAATTATTGTTCTGGTTTAGTAATATAACATAGAGGGCTCACGGGATTATATCCTCAGTGCGTATGTGAATTGGTAGTCTATCGATCAGTTTGATATTTATCTTCTGGTATTAGCGGTTCAATAAAGAATTGGAGGTAGTGGTTTCGATGGAAAGAGAACAGGCATTAGAAGAGTTAAAGGGCAGAGTAAAAAACGAAAATTTAATAAAGCATTCTCTTGCGGTTGAAGCTATTATGAAGGAATTGGCTTTTTATTTTAAGGATGACATTGACAAGTGGGGATTGGCAGGTCTTCTCCATGATATTGATTACGATAAAACAGCAGATGATCCGTCTAAACACAGCTTGGTAGGTGCGGACATTCTTGAAAGTTTGGATGTTGAGAGCTCAATTGTATATGCTGTAAGAGCACATAACGACTATCATGGCATTGAGAGAAAGAGAAAAATAGATAAAGCGTTATATTGTGCGGACCCTATAGCTGGTTTGATAACTGCTTCAGCATTGATTCTTCCTTCTAAAAAGCTGGAGGATGTTACTGTTGAGTTTGTACTTAAGAGAATTGATGAAAAGGGCTTTGCAAAAGGTGCAAACCGCGAACAGATTAGGTCGTGCGAACAGTTGGGGATTTCTCTGGAGAAATTTGTTGAAATTGCACTGCAAGCCATGAAGATGATTTCTGACGACTTGGGTCTCTAAGAGCTTTTATTGTATATTAAAAGGATTGAATCATAGATTTAATAAACAGAAAAACCAGGTTGAGGGACAAACTTGGTTTTTTGTTTATATTTAATCTATTTATTTTTCTATGGGTGAACTTGCCAGGATGAGAATGAACATGACAATTCTCCCATTCAACATAATTCCTTACGTGTGAAAGTATTAAATAATGTACTTTGTGGGAAAATATTTTATCAGGTTAATTATATAAGAAAAGGAGGAAGGACGCCGCAAATTATTAAGACAAGGCATGCACACTCATGCATTTTACAGCCCAAGGATGCTGTTTGTGATTATTATCACTGCATGCCAGTGTAGTGCGTTAAACACGGATTATAATATAAAAATGCGGCTTTATACAAACATTATGAAGGATGGTATGAAGGATAGAAAAGAAAGAATACTGGCTTTTATGAGGGAGGATGCATATAAGCCTTTATTGTTCAGTGAATTGATGACTGTGTTGGATGTTCCCAAAAGCGATGCGGGAATTTTTGAAAACTTGTTAGAAGAACTGGAACAGGAAGGAAGTATATTCAAGACCCATAAGAATAGATACGGAGTTCCCGAAAGAATGAATCTTATAGTGGGATACCTTCAAGGAAATGTGGGGGGATATGGGTTTGTAATTCCTGATGATGCAAACATAAAGGATATTTTTATTTCTTCAGAGAACCTGAACGGTGCCATGCACAAAGACAGGGTTATTGCCAGAGTCAACAAAAAGGTTATCGGCGATAAGAGGGCTGAAGGTGAAATAATCAGGATAATAGAGAGAGCAAATAATACTGTTGTAGGGACCTTTGAGAGCAGTAAGTATTTCGGATTTGTGGTTCCGGATGACACTCGGATTTCCGGAGATATTTTTATTCCGAAGGATGAAGTAAACGGTGCGAGGTCAGGACAGAAGGTTGTAGCGGAGATTGTTCGATGGCCTGAGAAGAGGAGAAATGCAGAGGGCAGGATAGTTGAAATAATTGGGGACAGGAATGAGCCGGGAACGGATATTTTATCTATAATTAAGGCCTATAACTTAAGAGAGGATTTCCCGGAGGATGTTGCAAAACAGGCGGAAACAATAACCCAGACAGTGACTGGGGACATGATAAAGGGAAGAAGAGACCTAAGAAGTCTCCGCATGGTTACCATTGATGGAGAAGATGCCAAGGACCTTGACGATGCGGTTTCAATTGAAAAGCTTGACAATGGAAATTACCGGCTGGGGGTTCATATTGCAGATGTAAGTTATTATGTTACCGAGGGTTCATATATGGACAAGGAGGCACTAAAAAGAGGTACCAGTGTTTATTTGGTTGACAGGGTTATACCCATGCTTCCGAAAGCACTTTCCAATGGAATATGCAGTTTAAACCCTGGAGTTGACAGGCTTGCTTTTACCGTAATGATGGAGATTGACCGTGACGGCAGGGTTTTGGATCACGAAATTTTTGAAAGTGTAATCAATACCAACGAAAGAATGACTTATACCAATGTTTATAAAATACTAGAGGAGGATGACAGAGAGCTTATTGAACGGTACAGATATCTCCTTGACGATTTTCTGGCAATGAAGGAGCTGGCCCTTATCCTGAGGAAAAAGAGAATCGTGAGAGGAGCTATTGATTTTAATTTTGATGAAGCAAAAATCAAATTGGACGAAAAGGGTGTGCCGGTACAAATCGAAAGGTATGAAATCACAATAGCAAACAGAATAATTGAAGAGTTCATGCTGGTATGCAATGAAACTGTTGCTGAGCACTTTTTCTGGTTAAATACTCCGTTTGTATATAGAAGTCATGAAGAACCTGACAATGAGAAGATGGAGGTATTCAGTGAGTTTGTGCATAACATGGGTTACACCCTAAAGGGTATTAGCAAAATACATCCTAAAGCATTGCAGGATATTTTGGAGAAGGCAAAGGGCAAAAAGGAGGAGACGGTAATAAACACCGTTATGTTAAGATCTCTTCAGAAAGCCAGATATAGTCACATAAATGATGGCCATTTCGGCCTGGCAGCAAAATATTACTGTCACTTTACCTCTCCTATCAGAAGATATCCCGACCTGATTATTCACAGGATAATGAAGGAGTATTTAAAGGGAAATATAATCCCGTCAAGGGAAGAACTGCTCAATGAAAGGATACCGGAAATAGCAAGGCTTTGTTCAGAAAGGGAAAGGGCTGCGGAAGAGGCTGAAAGGGAGACGGAAGACCTTAAAAAGGTTGAGTTTATGAAGAAGTATGAGGGAGAAGAATTTGAAGGAATAATATCAAACATCACTTCTTTCGGTATGTTTGTAGAGCTGGAGAACACTGTTGAAGGACTTGTCAGAATGAGCAGTATGGAAGATGACTACTATGTTTTTAACGAAAAGAATTATAGCCTGATAGGCGAAAAAAGCAGAAAGGTATACAGAATCGGAGATGTCGTAAGAGTCATGCTGGTTAGGGCTGATATCGCTTCAAGAAAGATAGAATTTGCGGTTGTGGACAATGAAGACTTGAAGGAAAAAGAATCTGAAACAGAGGAGCAAACCGCACAGGAAACAAAGCGTAAGAGAAAGAGAAAGGTAGAGGAGTCCGTGCTGTTGCATGTCAAGGGAAAGAAAAAAGTAAAAAAGTTAAAAAAGTAAAGGGGGGGATCCGCAATTATACTTGTGAGTGCATGCCTTCTTGGGGTAAATTGCAAATATAACGGTACGAACAATTTGAATAGTGATGTGATAAAGCTTCTTTCCGAGGAGAAGTTGATACCTGTCTGTCCGGAACAATTGGGCGGGTGTTCTACGCCAAGACCCCCGGTGGAGATAATCGGCGGTGATGGAAGAGATGTATTGGATGGCAAGGGCAGGGTTATAAGTAAAAACGGGGAAGACGTTACACAAAATTTAATCCGGGGAGCGAATGAGGTGTTAAAGCTCGCAAAAACATTGGGCATTAAGAAAGCCATACTGAAGGAGAGAAGTCCGTCCTGCGGTACCTGCAGCATTTATGACGGTACATTTTCAGGTAAAACGTTAAGAGGAAGCGGAGTTGCTGCACAAATTCTCAAGAAAAGCGGTATTACGGTTATCTCTGAGGAAGATTTGAAGAACGGGGAGTGAAATTCGGTTAAACAAAAAAGGAGGCAAATCGGATGTTTACCTCCTTCTATTGCAGTTATAGGATATAGTTCTTGATTTCTTCGCAGAATTCTGAGCAGTCATCAGAATGAACATCTACTTTGATGGGTTTGCTTAAGTCGAGGCTGAATATACCCATAATGGATTTTGCATCAACCACATAACGGCCTGATGTTAAATCAATGTCGAAATCGTATTTATTAACTATATTAACGAAATCCTTTACATCAGTGATTGACTTAAGTGAAATATTAAATGACTTCATACAGTTTCCCCCTTTTACGTTTCTTTTCACGATTTTCTTTCATGGTTATATATTAACCTGTTTGTTGTTGCAAGTCAATTGTGATATTGCTAAAATTTACTTAGTATTTTATATACTTTTTTTAAATAAGATAAGTTGCCAATGAGTTTTACAATTTGGTACCGGAGGAGTTTGGAATATATAATGAAAAGGGTTGCGTTTTGTACACTCGGATGCAAGGTAAATCAATATGAGACCGAAGCACTGTCCGGGATTTTCAGAAAGGCCGGCTATAATGTTGTAGACTTTGAAGAGGAGGCCGAAGTCTATGTGATAAATACATGCACGGTGACAAACCTAAGTGACAGGAAATCCAGGCAGATGATAAGAAAGGCAAAAAAGATCAACAAGGACTCTGTGGTTATTGTTGCCGGATGCTATGCCCAGACCGCACCTGAAGAGGTAAGCAAGATAGAAGGCGTAAACATGGTTATAGGAACGAAAGACAGAGGCAGAATTATTGAGTATATCGAAGAATTGGCGGCAGGTGGAGACAAGCTCAATTTCGTTGATGATGTAATGAAAACAAGGGAGTTTGAGGAACTGGGTGTTGATGTCTACAGGGAACGTACTCGGGCATTTATAAAGATACAGGAAGGATGCAGCCAATTTTGTTCATACTGCATTATACCTTATGCCCGGGGGCCGGTAAGGAGCAGGGCAGAAAAAAATATTATTGATGAAATAACCGGCCTTGCCAGTAAGGGTTACAAAGAGGTAGTGCTGACAGGTATACACATTGCTTCTTATGGAAAGGATATTAAGACAACTTCTTTAGTGGATATTGTAAAAAAAGTCCATGGGATTGAAGGCATAGAAAGAATAAGGTTGGGGTCAATTGAGCCCACCTTAATTAATGAGGAGTTTATTGAATCAATAAAAAACCTGGAAAAGGTTTGTCCCCAATACCATCTTTCCCTTCAAAGCGGATGTGACAGAACATTGAAACGTATGAACAGGAAATATACTACAGAAGACTACAGAAAATCCGTGGCACTTCTAAGAGAAAATATTAGGGATGTAGCAATAACGACAGATATCATGGTTGGGTTCCCGGGGGAAACAGATGATGAATTTGACGAAACATACAGATTTCTTCAGGAGATTTCCTTTGCAGGAATGCATGTTTTTAAGTATTCGCCAAGAAAAGGTACTCCTGCGGCGTCATACCCGAATCAGGTTTCACCGCAAAAAAAGGAGGAGAGGAGTGATATGCTCATAAACCTTGCTTCGAGTATGAAGCACAGCTTCAACAAGGGTTATTTAGGAAAGGTGATGCCTGTGTTGTTTGAGCAGGAGGTAAAGGGAATGGAAGGATATGTTGAAGGTTTGACTCCAAATTACATAAGAGTTGTTTGTGAGGGCAGTGCAGGATTTGAGGGAAACATCATGAAGGTGCTTTTAAAAGAGGTTGTTTCGGATTATATGACGGGAGAGACAATTCACAAAAATGAGAGTTAAGAAGGGGAACAAAAGCTCCGGGAGCAACGATCTCCCAACGCTTTTTGGTCATTTCACTTCGTGAATTCCACTAATAAAGGTGAAGAAAAATTGCTTTCTTCACAATACTGGTTACATTTATTATACATACCCGGATAATGTACACGATTTTAAGGAGTTTGCTTTACAACGAGATTGAGGGATTATATAGTAGAAAATTCGAATAATCAAGGCTTGTTTAAAGGTAAAATATATTGCATAAATTATCCTGTTGTATTACTATATATATGTGGGCTTATTTTCTTGTAGGAATGATGAGATGATGGCAATAGGGTCCTTATTTTGGACAGGAGAGTGATTAGTTATGGCAGACAATGAAACAATGATGTTTAAAGTAGAAAAGGAAAAGGTTAATGAGGCAAGAGAATTACTCTTATCTGTTTATCAGGCCTTGAAAGAGAAAGGCTACAATCCGATTAATCAGATTGTTGGCTATATTCTTTCTGGAGATCCGACTTATATAACTAATCATATGGATGCGAGAAGTGCAATCAGGAAATTGGAAAGAGATGAATTATTAGAGGAAATACTAAGGTTTTATTTAGAAGAAACTGCAAATAAAGGCTCCGTATAATCGATACGGAGTTTTTTATGGTGTTAACGCTGTAGTTAGGTTGGTGTAGACATTGGATTTATGTAAATTGGGTAATACAGGTCTGGAAGTTTCAAAACTGTGCTTTGGCGGTCTTATTATCGGGCCGCTTCAAGTTAATCTCTCGCCTGAACAAGGTGCAGATGTAATACTTAAAGCCATTGAGCTTGGGGTTAACTTTATAGATACCGCAGAGCTTTATGGTACCTATCCACATATCCGGGAAGCAATTAAAAAATCAAATAAACAAATAATAATTGCATCGAAATCCTATGCCTATTCAAAAGAAGGTGCAAGAGACAGTCTTGAGAAGGCTAGAAGAGAATTGGATGTTGATGTTATAGATATCTTTTTGCTTCATGAGCAGGAAAGCAGGTTGACGCTTAGGGGGCATAGAGAAGCATTGGAATATTATATTTCAATGAAAGAAAAGGGAATCATCAAAGCTGTCGGAGTATCAACCCATAACATTGAAGTGGTGGATGCCTGTGCACATATGCCTGAAATTGACGTTATTCATCCACTGATAAACAAGCATGGAATAGGCATTGGAGACGGAACAATAGATGCCATGCTGGAAGCTGTAAAAAAAGCTTATTCTGCCGGAAAAGGCATATATAGTATGAAACCTTTGGGGGGAGGAAACCTCATTAATTCTTATAAGGAAAGCATGGATTTCGTGTTAAATATTCCCTATATACATTCCATAGCCCTTGGTATGCAATCCATAGAAGAGGTTATAATGAATGTATGTGTATTTGAAAACAAAGCTGTACCTCAAGAAATCCAAGAAAGTCTTTCAAAAAGAAAAAGGCGTCTTCATATCGATTGGTGGTGCGAGGGTTGCGGAAAATGTGTACAGCGGTGCAAACAGGGGGCACTTAGCGTGGTTGATAATAAGGCAAGGGTCAGGGAGGATAAATGTGTTTTATGCAGTTATTGTGCCTCTGTGTGTCCTGTATTCGCTATAAAGGTTTGTTGATTTGATTCAGTAAGGTTTTTATTAAGGTATATCGGAGGTAGATATGAGGATCATGGGTATTGATTATGGCGACAGCAGAATAGGAATTGCGGTAAGTGATCCTATGGGATGGACAGCTCAGGGACTTGAAACAATAAAGTGGAAAACGGATATTGAAGTTCCACTGAAGCGAATTTCCCAGTTGATTAAAGAGTACGATATTCAAAAAATCATTGTGGGTTTTCCGAAAAACATGGATGGTACTGTGGGCTTTCGGGGTGAAAAGACCATTGAGTTTATAGATTTATTGAAGAAAAGAACAAACAACATCGAAGTTATTATGTGGGATGAGAGGCTTTCAACTGTAGCGGCAAATCGTACGATGCATGAAATGGGTGTGAAAAAATCAAAAAAGAAGATGGTGGTGGATCAAATCGCAGCGGTTTATATTTTGCAAGGGTACTTGAACAGTATAGGAAATACAACCATGTGATTAATGGGAAACCGAAATAAATATTTTAATTGATTTTTGCGAAACATGATATTGAATGCAAAAGAATGAAAATTAGAGCATATGCATTCAATAGCTTTAGGAATATGTTTCGCAAAAACAGAAATAAATATTTTAATTGATTTTTGCGAAACATATAGATTATGATGGAATTTTATAAAAACTGTGATATAATTTAAATCTATAATGGAAAACAGGAGGAATATTTTTATGAGTGAAGAAAGAGATGACTTGGTGGTTTTGGTTGATGAAAATGGAGAAGAAACCGAGTATGAATATCTAGATACAATTGAGTTTAACGAGAACGAATATGTGGTACTCCTTTCGGTTGAACAGAGTAACAATGAAGATAACATGGATGAGGTAGTTATTTTGAAAATTGTTGAGGATCCTGATGGAGAAGACAGCTTTGTTACTATTGATGATGAAAGTGAGATGGAAGCAGTTTTTGAAGAGTTTAAGACAAGAATGGCGGAGGAATTTGATTTTTATGAGGAATGAGGCTTGAGTATATCCCCGTAAAGGCTTAGAAACAGACTGAAGTTGCGGGGGATTAATTTAGAGCGGTTTTACAGAGTAAATTATGTGGGAAGCCAAGGGGGCACCTTGCCCCTGACATTTTTAATCCTCATTCGTAAGAATTGAAGGATTTTACTTTTTTATGTAGAAATATAACGAGACGGTAAATCTTCTCTACTTATGAAAGCGGCAGGTACAGATTTGCCTTTCAGGCGGCAAGTACATCATCCGCCTCGTTGAAACACTGCTGTGGAAAGAAATTTTTACAACCAGTAATTTTTCTTTGAACCGGGTAGTTATAAATCTTGATTAACGAACAATATTTAATGAGGGATAAAAATGTTTAATGTTACAATGTTGAAAAAAATGATTTTAGTTGCGATGATATTCGTATCGGTAACATTACTGTCAGCCTGTGGCAAAAGCTCGGAAACCGATATTGAAGTTGTAAGTCCGTCACCTACCCAAACAAAAGTTTATTTCACCGAAAAGCCCGAATATACTCCTGAGCCGGAGCAAAAAGTGGATTTTGATCTACCCGAAAAAGGAATAAGACCCTATGCGGTAATGATAGATAACCAGGGTACAAGAGTTCTCCCGCAAGGCGGATTGAACAAAGCTCAGGTGATTTATGAGATAATTGTTGAGGGAGGAATAACAAGGTTCATGCCTGTTTTTTGGGGAGAGGGGTCAACTATGATAGGTCCTGTCAGAAGCTCCCGCCATTATTTTCTTGACTATGCAATGGAACACGATGCAATTTATGTACATGAAGGATGGAGCCCTATGGCGAAGGATGACATATCCAAACTGGGCATAAACAATATAAACTATGGGGTATTTTGGGATTTGACCACGGATAAGAGTAATTGGCAGGATACCTATACGTCGATGGATAAATTAAAGGAATTTACTGAAAAAGTTAAGTATCGGACCCAGACTGAAAAAGAACTGGTTTTTAAATATGCCGACAAGGATTATGAGCTTGAAAACGGTAGCAAGGCAGAAAAAATTAAGCTTTCATATTCTTGGGATTACATATCCGAATACACCTATGATCCTGAAAAGAAATTGTATCTCAGGTTCCGGC
>DAOOJC010000026.1:0-9917 GCA_035384905.1 Acetivibrio sp.
ACTGGGTGCGATGTATTACCGCCTCCCGCTGGTGCTATCAAGCCTCCCCAGTATTCAAATGATGTCAACCACAGTGGAGAGGATGTCAAAGCTATAGCAAGAAGATTTTTGACTCCCGGCACCCAGTTCGCATACCCCATTCACCCGAAAAATGAGGATGCAGTGAAAGAAATCGACATTGAGGGTGATGGGCAAAGAGAGATAATAGCTTTATATAGAGGGAGAGAAATAAATAATAACAACAATGAAGTGTTTGGGGTATTTATTTTAAAGCAGGGAGAGAATCAAGAGTGGAATGTGTTCTGGCAATATCAATACGATGCCAGTATTACTGCACTGGATTGGGGAGAGGTAAGGGATATATCCGGTGACGGTTACCCTGAATTGTTGCTGGGATGGAGCATCGGATACAGAATGGGCAGCAATCTGGACATATTTTCTCTTGTAGACAAGCCCGAGCCAAAGCTGATAAGCAGTATCAAATATTCTGAAATAACAGATATTGAAGACAGAAAAGGTAATAATAACGAAGTCAGACCGATATTTGTAATGTATTTATATGATAAAGACATGATCGAATCTACTGATGAGGGAAGAAGAGCAGAATTGCTTAAAGTCCTCAGATGGGGTCAATCTGATTCTACAGAACAGGGACTTATACCTGCTAAGGATGTTTATGGAGTATATTATACGGATACTATTGAAGAGATGAAAACGAGTTTGTCAAATTACTGGAATGATTTTCGTAGATGGTACGTGCTTGCCGATGCTCAAATCAAATGCGGAAAATCCGATGATGCACTGACTTCTGTTGAAAATGGCTTAAATGTTGTGCAAAGCTTTATTAACAGGCGTACCTACGATAAGAATTCCGCTGATGATCTTCTTATGTATCAAAGAAAGTTCAAGATTCTAAAAACGGAAGCATATATTGAACTGGGTATGTATTATGAAGCAATATACGAACTAAATAAAATATCCGACACCTATAGCGGGGAAAACGAAGAGCTGGTAAGGGTCTACCTGAATCTTGGACGGGCATATATCGGGGTTAACCAATTCAGCAACGCAAGTTTATATCTTAACAAATCATGTGAAATGGCAGAGCTTTTGTATGAAAAGGGTTCGGCACTGTATATTATTAATTCATACCCTGCAAAAGTTGAATTGCAGTATATTAAACCTTTTATATCTAAATAGGAAAAGAGCATTATTATTTCTGAAGATTTCAAATACACCCTTGGATTTAGTACCTTTTTTTGATAAAATTAAAAGAGCCGCTTTTTGGTGGGATTTCTCAAAGTAAAAGGACTAACTATAAGGAGTGTATTTTTTATATTAATCCGAGGAGTGGACGTATGAATTTGCTTAACAAGCTGGAAAGAAAATTCGGAAGATTTGCAATAAAGGGATTGCCGGTGTATATAGTCGGCTTAAACATGCTTGTATTTCTATTGACACTGATTGAGGTGGATTTTTTACAATACCTCTTTCTGGTTCCTTCTCTTGTTTTAAAGGGAGAGGTATGGAGGTTGGTAACCTACATTTTCATTCCGCCGCAGATATCCTATAGCGGTATACCATGGATTTTGTTCGCTCTATACTTGTATTTTATTTTTGCATCAGGTCTGGAGCATGAGTGGGGAAGCTTTAAGTTCAACATATACTATTTTATCGGTATGCTGGGAACCACAGTTGCAGCGTTTATTATTCCAATACCTGCTACGTCTTCCTTTATAGATTTATCAATTTTTCTGGCTTTTGCGTATTTGTATCCCGACTATGAGATTCGTATTTTTATGATTATTCCTGTCAAGGTAAAATACCTGGGCTGGCTTTCATGGGCATATATTATTTTTCAGCTTATAGTATATCCCTGGATTGGAAAGCTGTATGTGATTATACCCATACTGAATTTCTTCCTGTTCTTCGGAAAGGATATTTACATAAGGTACAAGACCCGGGGCAGTTCTATTTACAGAAAGAGAAAGTATCGGGAAGGATACCGGGAAAAGCAGTATGTTCACAAATGCACTGTATGCGGCATTACGGAAAAAGACAACCCGGATATGGATTTCAGGTATTGCCTGAGCTGTGAAGGAAGTTACGAGTACTGTATGGATCACCTAAAGAGTCATGAGCATAAGAAAGCTGAATAGCGAAGTAAAATAGGATGAGTCAGGGAAAATAACCTGGCTCATTTTTGTGTGTGGGTGGATCAATAAAGTTTTAGGCATGAAGGACGCTAATTACATTATTATTCCACAAACTAAGTTTCGAGCCTAAAGAGGCTGTAAATTCGGCTCGGGTTCGAGCAAAACTCGCTTCGCTCAAACAATGCTCTCACTTTCCTCGCACGAATTAACAGCCTCTAATAGTCTCTCCACAATGTTTGTTCCATAATAATGTAATTAGCTGCTTTAAGGCAGGTTATGTGTTTAATGCGAAAAATAGTTTATAAATGCACAGAATATGGCAACTAGAATTAATACAAATTGTATATTGACAACTTTGGTCTAATGTATTAAACTAAGATTAGTTTAACGCATTAGACCAAAGGAGGATTTTATGCTACAGATTAAAGTATATGATGCCGAATACAAGTTCATGAATATTGTGTGGAAGCATTCGCCTATTAAAAGTTCCAAATTAGTTGAGCTTGCATATGAAGAACTCGGGTGGAAAAAGTCTACCACATATACTGTCATAAGAAGACTTTGTGACAGAGGAGCAATTAAAAATGAAAATTCTATAGTTTATGCATTGATTGAGCGTGAACAGGTTATGTGCTCTGAAAGCGAAGAACATATCGACAAGTTCTATGACGGTTCCCTGAAGCTTTTTTTCTCTACATTTCTTAGGAAGGAGAAACTTACCATTGATGAAATAAATGAATTGAAGAAGATAATAAAAAAACATGGAGGAGAAATATAATATGCTTGAAAACATGTTCATGACAATAATTAAGATGAGTGCCACAGCTTCAATAGCTGCTGTTATGATAATATTATTAAGGCTAATAGTGGGAAGAAAACTTCCTAAAACCTTTTATTATGCTGCATGGGCAATAGTACTGATACGGCTCCTTGTCCCGTTTTCAATTTCAACTGGCTTCAGCGTATTCAATTTTATACCGTCATATAGTGGTGAAGAGCATCAACAAGTAAATATGCATCAATATGAGGAAATAAAAACAATCCGGAATGCAGACGTCAATGAAGGAGTAAGTGTACTTCACCAGGATACAACCTTTAATGATAACTTTGACAATCCGGTTAATGTTCTAGAAGATGAAAAGGGTATTAATAATACTACTGGTAATATACAATCACAAAATGAAAACGATACAAAGGGCAGTAATATTCAGGAACTTAGTGCAACTACTGCAATTGCTTTCATATGGTTGTCGATTTCCTTGGTATTGCTGGGTTTTTGCATATATGCATATTTGAAAACGTCTAAAAGGCTAAAGACAGCAGTTCTTTTTGATGATAACGGATTGGTTGAAGAATGCAGCAGCAAACTAAATTTTAACCGCAAAACAAATGTTTTCACTTCTGAAAGAGTAGATACACCTGTTGTAGCCGGTATTGCAAATGTTCGGATAATACTTCCTGCTTTTCTTGTTAATAAATGTGACAGTAAGGATTTAAAATACGTGATTACCCATGAACTGGTTCACATAAAGCGACATGACAATATTATCAAGCTATTGGCTGTTCTTGCTGTATGCATTCATTGGTTCAATCCGTTAATATGGATAAGCTTTATGCTATTCCAGAAGGATATGGAGATGTCCTGTGATGCCAGGGTTTTGTCGGTATATAAAAATGATGTACGAAAGGAATATGCAGAATCTCTTTTGAACATTGCAACAAAACAGAATGCACTGATGTATAGCGGACTTCTTGGATTCGGAGAAAGTAATATCAAGGACAGAATTAAAGGAATAATGAAATTTAAAAACTATGGGATCTGGATGAAAATTTTTTTGGTTATTATCCTTGTTATTCTTGGCTTTATACTTTTAACAAACGGGAAGATTAATGATACTGACAAAGATAATACTTATTCGAGTAATCTGCAGGAGGTCAACGGAGAGGATAGCGTCAATAAAAACACTACCATGAATGAAAATGATGAATTTAATGAACTCAAAATACATATTACTGCCATGGAAGAACTCATGGTAAGAAAAAGCAATTTTCAATATATGAATGAAGATCAAATAGAGGAAATTCTAAGGACCTTACCTGAAATTATTCGGGACAATTATCGTGGTGTTGGGCGTATAGAAAACAACGACAGCGGATATATTCTGCTTACCTGCAAGAGTGGTGCAAAAAGGTTACCTGAAGACGCAAGTACTTATGAGAGAAGCTTCGGCAGCACGAAAATAAGCCAACAGATCATGGAAGATTCTCAAGGGAAGGAAATTTGCCGTTTTCCCCAAGGTATGTATGTTAGTTATTACACGGATAAAGATATTTTATTTATAGCAGTGGGAGACATGTCTCCAAATATGGATCAAATTATGCAGATTGAAGTATTTCAGCTTTCCGGATATCAAGATTACATAAATTATGCAAAGAAAGCAAAGGAGAGGGGAAGTTCCATATTTAATACCGGGGTATATCCCCAAATTGTAACAACCATATGCGTTGATGGTATCAAGGTGAATGAGTATGTATCTGTTGCAGAAGCTTTTGGGGAAGGTATGAAAGAAAAGCTTGAAAGCCATGATGAAACAAGCTGCGATACCAGTACTCTTATCCAAACCGGGATAGCAATTCTTTTAGGAGAAGAAGATGAAAAATCCTATGAATTATGCCTTCTGCCGGATGGGACAAAGGTTATCCACAAATATCATGAAAAGGATAAAGTAATTATAAACAATGGAATATATGACAGCATTATGGATATAGCCGGAACCAGGACAGCATGGGAGTGGGTTGAACTGTATGAAATACATGACATAGTTCAAGCCGAGATGAGGATGAAATTAGGAAGGGATTCGGAAGAACAGATACAGGTTGTTGAAGATTCTCAAAGCCTGAAAGAGTTGGAGACTCTGTTTTCAAATGCCAAGTATTGTGGCTTAACGGGCTGTCCCTTTACCGCTTCCCTTTATCTCACCCGCAAGGATGGAAAGGTAATTACATTGCAGATAGCTACTGATAGTTGCGATACAATGATTCTCGGCTCTTCTGCCGGTTACGATTACGGGCCCGAACCAATAGGTCCCGGTATAGAAGGAACTGTTAACCGCCAGGATGTACTCAAAAGGATTTTTCATGATATAAAATGGGAGAATCAGTAAAGATTATGGAGGGGTGTGAGGATTGGAGATACTCGGAACTTATGGTATGTTTACCGCCTGATTGGCCTGTTAGTGGAGAGGATTTTAAAGATGGAAAAAATTATTGGCCCATTTGGTTATTGAAGATGTTAGCCAGGTTTCCGCATAAATACAAGACATGGATATCGTTGGGACATACTATTCCGAATGGGGATCCAGCAGAACCTTATGCAGACAACACAAAACTATGTTGTACACTTCTTTTGCCACCAATTGATGTCAATAGGGATTTTTTATCTTTGAAAGTAAATGATGATGTAACAGTTAAGTTCTTAAGTATAGTTCCCATTTACAAAGAAGAAATGGAATATAAATTGAAGTATGGTGTTGAAGCATTGATGGATAAGTTTGATAAATACAATATAAATGAAGTGATTGATATTAATAGAGGAAATGTTTGTAGACGGTCAATTTGGCCATTCAACAGGTAAGACCATATAGTGCAGTGTGCCAATGATGAAAGTCAAACGAGTTGAGAGTCTAATATTGTAACTAAATCATGCATTGCCTGAGCTGTGAAGGAAGTTACGAGTACTGCATGGATCACCTGAAGAGTCATGAGCATAAGGAAGCTGAATAGTGGAGTTAATATAGATGGGTCAGGAAAATTAACCTGGCTCATTTTTTATCAAGGTTGAAGCTTCATAAGCAAATAATGAATAAAATTTTAAAAGAAAATGAGAATAAATTAACCGAAACGTGAGATACCTTATAATTCGTATGTTAAAATTATAATATCTTCATTTTTCCCATAATTGAATCGTAACATGTGATGTATCAATGAGTTCGGGATGGAAAACATGAGGTGTACGTTAATTTCCATTCTTCCCAGGGGGCTTCTAATTGTTGGAATCCTCCTTAATTTATGTCTGAAAATAGAAGAGGCTATTGTAACCAACCGGTATAAGACGGTTTACCTTGCTTAACACTTTCAAAAAGGTTTATTTGAATTACTTAATTTAGATAAATTTTTAAAAAGACAACACATTCTTGATAATTGTGTTATAATGTAAAAGTATTGGAATAAACTATTCCATAAAAAACTAAACGTACAACACTATAAGATTATTATTAGGGGGTTATGAAACATGAAAAAGCTAATACGAAGCCTATCTTTATTGCTGGTTGTATCAATTTTGTCGGTATTTATGGTGGCATGTACCATCGACGAGATTTCACTAATAGACTCTTTAGTGAAAACATCTCAAATAACGTCCTATGAAAGAAACGCAAAAATTGAATTAACCTTTGAAGGGCAAAGCGATTCTGAAGAAATGCAGAAGGCTATTGATTTTATTGAGGCATATGTTGATGAGTTTTCGATGTCTTGGAATGAAAAATTCTCAGCCAATGAAGAAATGACAAAAACCAAAATGGCTGCCGACTTCGATGTGGATATGAAGGGGCTGGGAGTTAAGATGAATTACTGGATGGATGTAGATTTTTCCGGTGATAATCCTCAAATGAAGTATATAGTTGAACTTCCACCACCAATTACTCAGCCGTTTTTCTCGAGTGCCGGTTTGGAGTCAAAGAAGTATATTGCTTTGGACTTTGCAAAGAATGAAGAAATAGGAGCTGATATGGATTTCAATAATGTTGCCAAGAAATCCACAGAATTACGGGACATGGTACTTGATTTTATTAAAACAAGTGCAACAAACTTCGAGCCCGGAATGATAGCTGTCAACAAGAAAGGTTCAGCAACTACCGATAGAGGTGAAAAGGTTACTGAATATGAATTGAAGTTAAGTGATGCTACAGCAAAACAGCTTCTTAAGTCTTTCATAAATGAAGTTGTGCTGCAGGAGGACTCTGCAGAGTTTATAAAAAAATATTTGGAAGCCACTTTGGAAATGATTGAAATGGAAGAAGAAGATAAGCAAGAAGCACTGGAAGAGTTGGATAAATCAATAAATGAGATGTTTATTGAACAGCTTCCTACATATAGAGAAAATGTGGCACAAGTATTCGAAATGATAAATGATGTTAAATTCTTAGGTGATAAAGGAGTTACAATTAATTACTTTGTCAATAAGGACGGTTATATTGTAGGGACAAATGCATCCATAGATATTGAAATTAACCTGGCAGACTTAGCAGCTGCAGTTGGTTCAACTGATGTAGGGGAAGGCACATTCCGTTTCGGAATAACTTGCGAATCTTCACTTAACAATATAAACAAAGAAGTAAATGTTGAAATGCCGGAACTTACAAAAGACAATTCCCTTGATATATTGGATATGATTGAGACAAAGACAACCGGACCGTTATTTGGAGTGCCTTCAATAAGTGACCTGACTGATTACACAAACATTTCCGAGCCTGTGCTATACGACGGAATCAATGTGTTTATGAACGGAAGACATATTGCTTTTGATGATACAAAGCCGGAAAATATTAATGGAAGAATACTGGTTCCCGTAAGAACAATATCTGAGGAAATGGGTGCGGATGTGAGCTATAATAATGAAACAAAGCAGGTTACCATCGTTAAGGGTGATAAAACAATTGTATTGACTATAGGTTCTCAAGAAGCATACGTTAACGGTGAAAAGGTGCTGTTTGATGTACCTGCAATGATTGTTGAAGGCCGCACAATGGTTCCTTTGAGATTCGTGTCTGAAAACATGGATGCATATGTTGATTGGGATGGAGAATCCCAGGTTGTATCTATTATTTACTGATTGACGTACCAGATGGAGGAAAAGTCTGATCAGGCTTTACCTGTAACGAAATGGAAGGATTGCTGCTTTCTATAGAAAGTGGCATCCTTCTTTTTATAATATACTTTTAAATTATTATAAAGTTTGGTAAAATGTAAAAGCAGTAGCAAGACAAAAAAAGAGAAAGGGGAGTTTTATATGTGGAGGAGAAAGTCACAAAAACTTACTGCTTTAGTATTGGCAATTGGCTTCATCATAAGCAGTTTAACGGTGACTTCGTATGCAGAAGAGGAGGAGAAAACTGTTAAGCCATACTGTACGCGATCTTCTTCTCAGGCTATGGCGGTAAATCTAGGTGGCGGTGAGGACGTCACTGTTGACAATACCAATTTCAAAAAGCATTCGGATTTTACAAACCTCATGGTTGAAGTCAAAGAACCGTCCGAATCTTCCAAGCCCAATGGAACAATTGATGCCTTTTCAATAATTCAGGCTGAAAACTGCAGCGAAAACCATGGACTGGTAATTGAAGACTGTCCGGATGCCGGCGGTACAAAAAACCTGGCATATATTGCAAATGGAGATTATACGGCTTATGAGAACATTTATTTTCCCAAGGGAACAAAAGGCTTTATGGCACGGGTTTCCAGCGATACTGAGGGAGGATATATCGAGCTTCGTATTGATTCTACCATGGGAGAAGTAGTGGGAAAGTGCCGTGTAAACAATACAGGAGGATGGCAGAATTATACTGATGTGTTTTGTGAGCTGACAAAAAGTGTTGAAGGTGTACATACTTTATATATGGGATTTGTCGGAGACAGGGACGGCCTTTTCAATGTCAACTGGTTCAGATTCACAAAGAGCCCTTACGATCCAATAATTGCAAAAAGCTATGATGAGTCGGCGGAAGGAGCATATTTGTATAAATACGTGGATTTTGGGGAAGACAGTGTTCCGACGAAGTTTAAAGCATATATTTCCAGCAGTACTTCCGGTAACATTAGTGTAAGACTTGACAGCCCTGATGGCTACGCTATAGCTACAGTTAATACGGGTAGCAGCAAAGGTTATGTTGAGTGTGATGTAGACGAATCCGTTACAGGAATTCATGAACTGTATTTGACCGATGACAAAAACGGTGCTCTGGTTTCGAAGGTAAACTGGTTTGTGTTTGAACCGGAGGAATATTTCGTTAATTTATCGGATGATAACCGTGAAAAACTTGCAGAAACCGGCGTAAGAGGTTACAATGTTAATCTTACTGCTTCATTGGATAAAAACAATGTATACGAGGTTTATATATACCCTTCGGAGTTCCACAAAAAGAACTTGCAGGTGTTTGACATCTATATAAACGATACTCTGGTGGATACCGTCAACACCGAGGAATCGGGCCTGAATCTGGAGAAGAAAGGTCCGTATCTTACAAAGGTTTTGGACGATGGAAAGCTTCGTATTGAATGCAGGTCAAAGCAGGGAGTTGTAGCCCTTTCGGGTCTTCTGATAAACAGAATCACGTATTCCAAATTATTTAAGGACGTAAGAATTAAAGACTGGTTTTTTGTTCCGGTTATGGAGCTTGCAAGCCAGGGAGTTATATTCGGAAAAGGTAATGACGAATTTAAGCCGCAAGACCATATAATTGGCGAGCATGTTGCATATATGATGTTTAACGTTATGAAGGAGTCTGTCGCAGAAGGCGACAGCAGCTTTAAACCTGAAAGGTATAGAAACCTGTCGGATGTTCCGCCGAGTTTCTGGGCATACCACTATATGAATGCTTATTACAGGTATTTCTTTACTGAAAAAATGCTGCCTTACGATGTTAATACCCGTGTTCAATACAGTGCAAGTGAGTTTGCGGAAAGCAAGAAAGTAAGGCGTGAGGA
>DAOOJC010000027.1:0-9827 GCA_035384905.1 Acetivibrio sp.
GTTCGAAATATTATCCGATGTGCTGAAAGACGGTTTAAACAGGAAATCAACAATATCCTTCTGGGACAGAGTATTAGCCATATCCTTCTTTACTAGTCCTCTCTCAATAGCCTTTTTCTTAACTTTTTCCAGGTCTATTCCCTGACCGTCGTCATCTACTTCTATAACCACGTTATTTCCGTCTTGATATGCCTTTAAGTTTATCTGACCGACAACCGGTTTCCCCGCCTGCACCCTCTTTCCCTTGGATTCTATTCCGTGATCGGCAGAATTTCTTAAAAGGTGTATGAGGGGATCCCCTATCTCGTCAATAACCGTTCTGTCAAGTTCAGTTTCCTCACCGGACATATTCAGTTGAATCTCTTTTCCCAGCTCTCTTGAAACATCCCTTATCATCCTTGGAAATCTATTGAATACCATCTCCACAGGTACCATCCTGACCTTCATAACGGCATCGTGAAGACTGGTTGTAATGCGCTCTAAGTACTCAATTGCTTCCCCATACGTTTGAGAACTATCTTTAATTTCCAGCCCCTCCAAACGGGTCTTAATAATAATCAGCTCACTCACAAGATTCATCAGAACGTCCAGTCTGTCAATATCGACTCTGACTGTTTTTCCTGTCTTTGCCTTGTGCATCTGTGCACTTTGTCCCTTATTATCCTCTTGTTTTTTCTCAGGCTCATGTTGGGGATTTTCAGTATCCTCAGATTGGATGTCTTCAGAAGAAGGCATTTCTGTTGACTGAGGACAGTTTTTTAGATCCATAGCTTCCAACGGCTCAACAATAACTTTGTCAACCTCAGCTATTCCATTGATGCTCTTGTCGAAAACTTCAGGAGCCTCTTTAGTAATACATACCACCGTAAATTCGAAATCAAACTTTTCATCCTCGATGTCTTCTACCGTCGGTACCGATTTGATTATTTCACCGTATCTTTCAAGAGTCTGAAAGATTATAAAGGAGCGGGCAGACTTTAAAACACAGCCTTTATTTAATACGACTGTTATTTTATAAGCATTCATGTCCATCCCAATTGCTTTATTGACAACGTTCTGCTCATATTGATTGAGCTTGAAATTCGAAGTAGGATACATTTGCTGCTCTGTTTTTACTTCTCTCTTAACAGCAACCGGTTTAACAGCTTGTGTAGCTTGCGAAGGTTTGCCTTCAATACTGTTATTTAACTCTGTGATTATATCATTATAATCGTTTCCGCCTTCTTCACCGCTGTTTACAATATTTTCAGTATAACTCTCAAGTGCATCAAGACATTTGAAGAGTAAGTCAACAAGCTTTGATGTTACACTTATTTGATCGTTTCTTAGTGCCTGTAAAACATTTTCCATGTCATGGGTAAGTTTAGCCATTTTATTAAAACCCATGGTACCGGACATGCCTTTTAACGTATGAGCCACCCTGAATATTTCGTTAAGAACTGATTTGTCTTGCGGATTTTGCTCAAGTTGAAGTAAAGACTGGTTCAGCCCCTGCAAGTGCTCTTTCGTTTCATCGATAAATATTTCGAGGTATTGACTCATATCCATCATCTATGCACCCCCACAGTTTTCATAATCTCCTTCGCAATCTGATTTAACGGAACAACTGCATCTACCAGTCCTGCTGAAATTGCCACCCTCGGCATTCCAAATACCACGCATGAGCTTTCATCCTGTGCAATTACATGGACATTGTTTTTGTTTTTCAGCTTCTCTATCCCTCTGGTTCCGTCTTTACCCATTCCGGTCATAATTACTGCAACAATATTATTGATACCGCTATCGGCCACCGATTCCATCATTACATCAACTGAAGGTCTGTGTCCTTCAACGGGAGGATCCTTTGAAAGCTTAATCCTATAATTGCTATCCCCGGTTTTTCTAATAGTCATGTGGTAATCCCCCGGTGCAATATAAACATGGGCATTTTTTACAACCTCGTTATCTTCAGCCTCTTTGACATTAACACCACTCATAGAATCCAGTCTTTCTGCAAGAGACTTTGTAAATCCGGCAGGCATATGCTGTACTACCAAAAAAGCTGACTCAACATCCGGGGATATCAACGGTATAACCTCCTGCAATGCTTTCGGTCCACCGGTGGAAGTGCCTATGGCTACTATGCTTTTGATTTTATTTCCATACATATTACTTGTCTTTTCCACAGGCTCTGTGTTTATTTCACCAACCTCGGGAGTTCTTAGATTTTTACAAATCTTAACCTTCCTGATTATTTCAGCCCTCATATCATCTCTTTTTATTTCAAATATATTCCCGGGCTTTGCAACAAAGTCCATTGCTCCCTCGTCCAACGCCTGCATGGTGGCAGAAGCACCTTCCTTTGTATAACTGCTCAACATGATCACAGGAATTCTAATAATTGCCTGTAATCTTCTTAAGCATTCAAGGCCATCCATAACAGGCATATTCAGATCCATGGTAATAACATCAGGCTTAAGTTGCTGAGCCTTCTCAATCGCTTCAACCCCGTTTTTTGCAGTATCAATAACGGAGATTTCATCATCACTGTTCAAAATATCCATAATTGCCTTTCTCATAAAGGCTGAGTCATCAACAACCAATACCCTTATTTTACTTGGAATTCTACTTTTAGTCATAAACCAGTATCAACCCTTTTTAATAAGTCTTCTCTGTTCTTGAAATATATGGCTTACTACTCTTTCCCTGTCCTTTTCACTAATCTTTTCAAAGAATACTCCAATCTCATATTTGTACATGCCAACAGGTGAATCATATGTTGTAAACCTTACCACTCTTCCAATGAAACGTATTCTATTAATATCATTTAATAATAATTCGCATTCAATAATGGCTCCATAATCAACCTCTTCCTTTAGGCGTATGCACACCCCGCCTCCGCTTAAGTCCCTCGTATAGGTCTTTATGAATTCTTTATCGCTATTTTCGGAGTCACCATGTTCCTGAGTCTCTACCAGTCTGTAGCCTATGGGAAGTGCACACTCAAACCTGAAAAATTCCCTTCTCTGAATTTTCCGTATCTGTGTCAATGCCTCCATCTTTAACAGACTGATTCTGTTTTTAATACATCTGTCAAGGACCTTTGCAATAAAGCTATAAAGATTATCATGCATAATAAATATGACTTCCATCTGTGTTCCTATGTGTATAGGGTATAACCTTCCCCTGTGTATAGGAACTGCAATAAAGAAAATTTTGTCATTCTCAGCCCACTCAAACTCACTAACCAAAAGGGTATCTGTCCGGATATCCCTTGGGCTGTACAATCGCACCTCGAGCTTCAAACCTATTTTTAATTCATTAATCCTCATAGCAACCTCCCCACCGGTCCGTCTTGACTTAACCTACTTAATCAGCCACCCATCAGGTTTACAAGTCTTTGCACAAAGCTTCTTATACCCTTTTCTTTGGAAGCTGTCTCTTCATTGTTACTTTCTATAAGTTTTCTTGACATCTCGATAATCTGCTTTGAAGCTTGACTCTTTGGATAACTCAAGATAAAAGGCTGCTGCATTTTTATTGCTTTAATTACCTGTTCGTCCTGAGGAATAAACCCTAATGGATGTAAATCTATTGTAAGAAATTTCCCTGCCACAACAGACAGCTTGGTTAGTATATCCTTTGCTTCATTGGCATTTTCCGCCCTGTTCACTATAACCTTTATGTTCTTGTTCCTGTCCCTGTTGGACACCGCTTTTATTAATGCATACGCATCGGTGATAGAAGTAGGTTCCGGAGTAGTCACCAGAATTACCTCATTTGCTGCCATAACAAAGCTCATAACACTTTCGGAGATCCCAGCCCCGGTATCAATTAATACAACATCCGCCAGCTTATCCAGCAAAGAAATGTTGGCTATAAACCTTTTCAGCTGTTCCTTATCAAGCTTTACCAGTTCTTCAACCCCTGATCCTCCGGATATAAACTTGATGTTTTTTGGTCCATCGGTAAGTACCTCAAGTATATTTCTGTTATTATATATAACATCAACCAAAGTAAGCTTTGGTATTATTCCCAGCATAACATCAATGTTTGCCAGCCCAAAATCCGCATCCAATATAGCAACCCGCTTTCCCATCTCACTTAAAGCTATAGCAAGATTTATGGTAATATTAGTCTTCCCAACGCCACCTTTGCCGCTGGTAACTGTAATTACCTTTGCCGTTTTATCAACTATGCTTAAGGTGCCGGTCTGTCCTGCAACATGCCTCTCTTTAAGATTATCTATGATTTTTCTGAGTTTTTCAGCTTGGTCCATCATACGCCATTGCTCCTAATAAATTTTTTGTAATCTTATCAACATTGGCAACTTCGATATCGTCAGGCACGCTCTGTCCCATTGTAACAAAAGACAGTTCTTTATTCGTCCGGTACCTTGAGTTTAAAATAACTCCTGGCGAAGAACTTTCATCAAGCTTTGTAAAAATCAATTTATAATTTGGCAAAAAATCATAGTTTTCAATTATTTCCTTGCAATTTTTGATCCCTGTAGTAGTACTTAGCACAAGAAAAACTTCATCGGCACATGATGCCTCAACAAAGGTTTTTAGCTCCTCAAATTGGGGTTTGTTTTTGTAGCTCCTTCCTGCTGTATCGATAAATACTATATCCTTATCCTTGTAACCCTCCATTGCCTCACTAATTTCATCGGCAGAATATACTACCTTTAGAGGCATCCCGAGAATTTCGGCATAAGTCTTTAATTGTTCCACCGCCGCAATACGGTAAGTATCAGCTGTTATCAGACCAACATTCTTTTTATGGTCAAGGGCATAGTGGGCAGCCATTTTTGCCAAGGTTGTCGTTTTTCCTACCCCGGTAGGACCTACCAGTACTATAACCGTTGGCTTTCCATCTTCCCGGAGCTTGATAGTGGAAGGTTTACCCAGTAAATCGGAAATCAAATTGTACATTAATGAGGTAGTATCGTCAGTCCCTGTATTTTCCTTCTTATTTTCATGAACCCTATCAATAAGGTATTGAACTATATCCGTTTCCACCTCATTTTTTACAAGGTTGTTATAAAACAAGTCAAGAATACCCGATAATGACTTATCATTATCTCTGTCTAGGACAGCCTCTGTTTTTTCGGCATGCTGTTGGATTTGTTTATAAATCTTATTGAGTACTGCTTCCATTCCGTTTATTTTATTCTCTAAAAGGACTATTTTTTCCTCCTTTTCGTTCAATTTACTTTTACAGAATACATCATTTCCAACGCCGTTTATTGTTCTCACTTCATTTTTCTTATCAACACCTATTTCGTTTTTCTTATCCGTATCTATTTCATTTCTCTTATCTAAACCTATTTCGTTTCTCTTATACACACCTATCTCATTTCTCTTATCCACACCTATTTCATTTTTTACCGCAACCTTTTTATTGTCCGTTCCATAATTCTCATCAACAGCAGCCAAAATCTCTATCAGAGGTTTTGAAAACATTTTCAGGATGCCTTTTTGCCTGACCTTTCTTGTGTTAAGTATCAAGGCTTCGTTTCCCAGATCCATTTTAACTTTTAATATTGCTTCCTGTGTGTCTTTTCCAATATACCTTCTAATCTTCATTTATACACTCACCGTCCCCACAGCTTGAACCTCAACTCCAGGATCAAGTTCATTATATGACAAGACAACCAATCCAGGTATCGATTGCTCTGTTAATCTTCTAAAATACAGCCTTACAACCGGTGACGACAGCACTATGGGCTGCTGACCCAGCTGCATCAATTTTTGTACCTGCTTTGACAGGTTGTTTATTATGGTATTAATTATTCCCGGCTCCAAAGTGAGATAAGAACCCTGTTCAGTCTTTTGTACCGAATCCATAATCACCTGTTCCAGCTTTGGATCCAGAGTTATAACATTTGATTTTTTATCCTTGATAAATCTTTTTGAAATTGCCCTTCCTAAAGCCTGCCTTACATATTCGGTCAGAAGGTCTGTATCATGAGTTGAAGGTGCATAGTCTGCCAGGGTTTCCAGTATCGTTACCATATCCCTCACAGATACCCCTTCTTTTAATAGGTTCGCAATTACCTTTTGTATTTCTCCAATGGTCATCATTTTAGGAACAAGTTCTTCGACAATAGCCGGATAATTCTCCTTTACCTTGTCGATAATTGTCTGAACTTCCTGCCTCCCGGTTAATTCATGGGCATGGGATTTAATCACTTCAGTCAAATGGGTGGCAATAATGGAGGGCGAATCCACAACAGTATATCCCAGCATCTCTGCCCTGTCTCTCTGTGCCTCGCTAATCCACACAGCCGGTAATCCAAAAGCCGGTTCGGTGGTCTTTATTCCGTCAATCTCCTCCTCCACAACCCCGGGACTCATAGCAAGATAGTGATCAAGCATCAACTCTCCACCACCAACTTCAACTCCTTTTATTTTAATTATATATTCATTAGGGCTTAGCTGGATATTGTCTCTAAGCCTTATTATCGGCACTATCATTCCCAATTCCAAGGCAAGCTGCCGTCTTATCATTACAACCCTGTCTAAAAGATCTCCTCCCTGGTTAACATCAGCAAGAGGTATAATACCGTATCCGAATTCCAGTTCAATGGGATCAACCTGAAGAAGATTTACAACATTTTCAGGTTTTCTGATCTCCTTGACTTCGTTTTCCTCAATCTGGATTCCTTCCTGCTTTTCACTTTCTGCGTTTTTCCTTATGAGGATTATTCCAATAGCAATAAATACTGCTGCCAGAGTAAGAAAAGGCAATGTCGCCAAGGGTATGGCCAACAATATACAAAATCCGGCTGCTATAAAGAACACATTGGAGTTGTACAAAATCTGTTTTTTCAAGTCGACACTTAATCCCTCATCGGAAGTAGATTTCGTAACAATAAGGCCGGTAGCAACAGAGATAATGAGTGCAGGTATCTGGCTTACAAGCCCGTCTCCTATGGTCAGTATTGTGTAGTTCTGAAAAGCATAGCTTATTTCCTCGTTTCTCATAACCGCACCGATAATCACCCCTCCTATAACGTTAATTATGGTGATAATAAGCCCTGCAATGGCATCTCCCTTTACAAATTTAGTAGCACCATCCATTGCTCCGTAGAAATCGGATTCTCTCTGAATCTTCCTCCTTCTCTCCTTAGCTTCCATCTCATTTATCAATCCGGCATTCAAATCGGCATCAATAGCCATTTGCTTACCCGGCATGGCATCGAGTGTAAACCTTGCCGCAACCTCCGACACTCTTTCTGTTCCCTTTGTAATTACAAGAAATTGAACGATAGTAATGATTAAAAAGATTACGGCTCCCACCACCAGGTTCCCTTGGGCAACAAAGTTTCCAAATCCCTCAATAACCTGTCCTGCTTCTCCGTTTGCCAGTATCAAAGTTGTTGACTTAATATTTAATGCAAGCCTGTATAATGTCGTAAACAACAAGACCGAAGGAAACACTGAAAGCTGAATTGCTTCCTTTGAATAAACCACATTAAGAAGAATTACTATTGCCAACGCAATATTCAGTGCAAGAAGGACATCAAGAATTCCACTGGGGACAGGCAAGATAATTACCAGTACAATAGATACAACTATAACTGCTATCGAAATTTCCCCAAATTTAACCCTCATGTCATTTCACTCCTTCGTGCCATATTAAGTAAATTATCAGCAAAAGCCTGCATCTATACCATCAGCCTTATGATTTTATCTATTTCTTTTAAGTCCGTATACATAAGCAAGAACTTCAGCTACAGCCTGATATAGCTCCGGAGGTATTTTCCCGCCTATTTCCACAGTCTCATACAGAGTTCGGGCAAGGGGTTTGTTTTCAACAATTTCCACATTGTTCTCCTTTGCTATTTCCTTTATCCTAAGTGCGATATAATCCTGTCCTTTTGCCAGAACAACAGGTGCATCCGCTACTTTTGAATCATATTTTATTGCAACCGCAAAATGCGTCGGGTTTGTTATAACAACATCAGCATTCGGTATGTCCTGAAGCATTCTCCTCATTGACATCTGTCTCTGCTTTTGCCTTATCCTTGATTTTGTTTGCGGATTTCCTTCCGTCTCCTTATACTCTTCCTTGACTTCCTGCTTTGTCATCCTTAGGCTCTTTTCATACTCCCACCACTGGTAACCATAGTCAATCACTCCAATAAAAAGCATTGCTATACCCATTCTTATACCTACGTTTGTAGCCGTAACACCTATATAGGATGCTATACTGATTACGTCCATGTTCATTGTGCTGAGCATATCCTTCGATTCCCCTTTGATGTATGAGTAACCGACGTAACCAACTACAGCAATCTTTATTATAGACTTTGCAAGGTCCACGAGGGATCTTGCGGAAAAAATCCTTTTAAACCCATTCAGAGGATTAATCTTGCCTAACTTGACGCCCAGCGTCTTTGTTGAAAATAAAAACCCTACCTGGGCAAAACCCGATACCAATCCTGTCAATAACGCTATAGCAAACAAAGGAGCTACTATTTTCAGCATTGTTATAAGGGTCTCATCAAACATTTTCATTACGCCGTCTATGGTAAACAGGTTGTCTTCCTCAAAATAAACAGTAAAAACCTTTTTGAAGCAACCTAGAATTTCCTCATACATAAATCCGCCAAAAGCCCTTAACCCTATAAACATACACAGAAGAACAATTGCAGCAGTCATTTCCCGGCTTTGCAGCACCTGTCCCTCTTTCCTTGCCTTCGACTTCTTTCTCGGAGTGGCTTTTTCAGTTTTTTCACCACTGTCTGCAAAGAGCTGCAGGTTAACTTTCAGCTTTTCTCCACCTGCACAAAGGCTTCCTCGGTCACCGCCTGCAGCGGTTTGACATTTGTCATCCATAAATTCAATTATTGTTTTAATTATGCCTGCACTTTTTACTTTCATTTTGGTGCCATATCCTTAAGAAAAGTATACATTTCACCATCCATACCCCTTATAAGGCTTTCCATGAGGGATATGAATACCGGTATCGTTAAAACCATTACAGCTAAGCCAAGAGTTATCTTAAGCGGCATTCCCACCATAAAAACATTCAATTGCGGCACCGTTTTTGAGAGAACTCCCAGGGCAACATCGGTTATAATTATTGCCGCAAGAATCGGTGCACTGATTCTAAAAGCTATAAAAAATATGTTTCCGAATACCCTTAAAATATCGTTGACAATTTCTTTTCCAAACACCCCGGTACCCAGCGGTATATAGTTGTAACTTTTAAAAAGTGCCCTTATTAAAATATGGTGTCCTCTGCACATCAGGAAAATAAGCATACATAATATAAAGTAAAAATTCGACGTAATAGGTACCTGGATATTACTCATCGGATCAATAATGTTAACAACACCAAATCCAATCTGCATGTCAATAATATGTCCTGCGAGGTATATAGCCGTAAAAATCAAGTAAGATACATAACCTAATGTAATACCCACCAAAAACTCTTTCAATACAAGTATAAAGTACTCATAGATATTGCTGAAAACGAGCTCCTGAACCTTTATGGTGTTTGCAAGAATCAGTGCCAGCATAAATGAAAAACCAATTTTCAAATACGCAGGTATGTTCCTTCCTCCAAAAATGGGAGCTATAACAAACAGGCCTGTCATTCTAACGAATATTAACAAGAATATTTCTATACCGCTGTACAAAATTCCTTCTGGAATAGCCAATTTGTTGTCCTCCGATTGAAAATTCTTTTCTTACCTAATGTACTGATTTATATTCAAGTATATATTCTGAGTAAAATCAATCAAAACCCTTAACATCCAAGCCCCAAAGATTACAATACCGCTTAAAATAGCCAGTATTTTGGGTATAAAGGTCAGTGTCTGCTCCTGAATCTGG
>DAOOJC010000028.1:0-9722 GCA_035384905.1 Acetivibrio sp.
GTGGGATGACGGAGTGTTAATCAACACTCGGCAGGTCTTCATTCGTGCCGCAAACTTATCAATCTTCTCCTTTTCGGTCACCGTATTTATATACAACGATGATGTATGTCCCAAGCCACCGTCGGCAATCAACCTTTCCGCCTTGTTCAGGGCATCGTCAAAATCCTTTGCCTTGTACATTGCCAGCACGGGAGACAATTTTTCATGGGCAAACTCTTCGGAAATGTCCACACTGGTTACTTCACCGATTAGAATTTTTGTGGACTCAGGTACATCAACACCTGCAAGCTTCGCAATTGCAGTAGCCTTTTGCCCCACTATTTTTGCATTCAATGCACCGTTTATGATAATAGTTTTTCTAACCTTCTCGGTTTCTTCCTTGTTCAAGAAATAGCAGCCCCTGTCGGCAAATTCCTTCTTAACCTCTTTATATATGCCTTCCAAAACAATGACTGACTGCTCCGAAGCACAAATCATACCGTTGTCAAAGGTTTTTGAATGTATAATTGAGTTCACTGCCAAAAGAATATCCGCAGAATCATCAATTATTGCAGGAGTGTTCCCCGCACCAACCCCAATAGCCGGTTTACCCGAAGAATAAGCCGCTTTAACCATTCCGGGACCGCCTGTTGCAAGAATGATATCCACCTCTCTCATTACCATATTGGTAAGCTCCAGGCTGGGCACATCTATCCAATCAATAATGCCTTCCGGTGCACCGGCTTCAACTGCCGCTTCCAAAACAATCCTTGCAGCTTCAATTGTTGAGTTCTTTGCTCTCGGATGAGGACTTATGATAATCGCATTTCTTGTCTTCAAAGCAATAAGTGTTTTAAAAATAGCCGTTGACGTAGGATTGGTGGTAGGAATAACTGCCGCAATTACTCCCACTGGCTCTGCTATTCTTTTAATCCCGAATGCAGGGTCCTCCTCAATAACACCGCAGGTTTTCGTATTTTTATATGCATTATAAATATATTCCGACGCATAGTGGTTTTTGATAACCTTATCCTCCACTACTCCCATGCCGGTTTCCTCAACAGCCATTTTGGCAAGCGGAATCCTCATTTTATTGGCAGCCATTGCCGCCGCATAAAAAATCCTGTCAACCTGCTCCTGTGTATAGGTTGAAAAAACGTCCTGTGCTTTCCTTAACCGCTTTATTGCTTTTTCCAATGTTTCAACGTTGTTTATGACTTCGTATTCTTTTGTCATTGTTTACATCCCCCTTCTTAAAATCCATTCTTCTTTATTGCTTCTGCCAAATGAGCAGATAGAACTGCAAGCGATGCTGCCATATTCTCCTGTTGGACCAAAATATTATCCGGTACTTTAAGGTGAGTAGGTGCAAAATTCCATATTGCATATATACCACTTTCTACAAGCATATCACATACCTTTTGTGCCGCATGGGCAGGAACCGTTATGATGCCGATACGAATCTTCAAACTTTCACATAAATCCTTGATTTTGTCCATGGGCAATATCTTTTTTCCGCATATTTCGGTACCGACTACTCTCTCATCAGTGTCAAATGCGGCAACAATGTTTAACCCATACTCCTTAAACCCTTCATAGGACATCAGAGCTCCTCCCAGCCTTCCCGCACCTACAATTATTGCATCATTCAAATCGTCATACCCCAGAAAGCTCTCAATATCCTTTATTAAGTCCCCAGTTACATATCCAAGCTTCGGGCGGCCCTTTTTGCTCACACAGGCCAGATCCTTTCTAACCTGTACATCATTTAGCCCCAATGCCGTGGCAATCATCGTTGCAGAAACATGCTCGTTATCACCTTCAGGCAAAGACTTTAAGTAGCTTAAGTATGAAGGTAATCTTAAAAGAGTCTGTTTTGAGATACTTTTCGGATTCATAGTTTCATAAGTTCCTTTCTTACTGTTTGTCAAAATTAAAAACCTGTCTTGTATCACCCTACCGTTTTCTCATTTTTGCATTTCTAAATTCTGCTGCAATTTTGTTTGATATCCGTATTTTTATATCGATAATTTTATACCGATATTTATTTATCGATATTATTATACTGTTAATTTATTAACAATGTCAACTGGTTTTGTGTATATTTTGGAATCCACAAAATGCCATTATGTCGTATAAAAAACTCAGGGGAATCAAACCCCTGAGCCCTTTGCGATTATTATAATCATAATCACTAAATCATTTTTACTTTATTAAACAATAATCTCAGTCAATGACCGGTCCGCCTCCTGCAGGTTCTATAGGAAGTTTCGTTATTTTACGAAGTAAATACCTTTTTAGTATTGTAAGGTCTGTTGAATCAATCACTCCGTCTCCATTTAAATCTGCTAACAGTTCCGAGATATACGAACCACCAATTTTTCTTAATAAGTATCTTTTCATAAGTGTCAAATCAGTTGAATCAACTGCTTCATCTCCGTTTAAATCACCATACAAACCTGCCGATTCAGTTGGTGTCGGTGTCGGCATAGGTGTCGGATCTGGTATAGAATGCGAAGGCATTGACGGGTCTATCTTCATTGAAGAATCTCCAAAGAAGCGGTATAACCCTGCACATGCTCCAACAAATGCAGCATTATAGTCAATTGCAACTTCGTTATAAATATAGTCTTCTGTCTTGTCAATGTGTTGATCGCCTAAATCGGGACCACCAACCAATGCACCGTATAGTACATGTTTATGCGGAGACTGGTCATGGCAATCCTTTAAGCCCGATGCCGCCCTATGGTGCGGGTATTTTGCCGAATTACTGCTGTAACCTACAATATAACAACGATTTATTGGGTTATTACCCATTAAATATTCCATTTGAGACTTTGCCCAATTTCCAAATTTGGACGGGGTATCTCCATGATGCTTGTCATATACAAGAGCAACAAACTGGGCTGCAGTATTATATCTGGCAGAACCCCACTGATCAAGGAATGCATATCCTCCACCTGTTTTAGGAACTGATGTCATCCATTTATTAACCATATCCTCTATGGGCTTCCAGAAATCAATTTCCTCATAAGGATTCTTATTGGAAGCTTTCTTATACCTGTCTTCAAATGCTTGACTGTCATTGTCATACAAATCATTCGCTTCAGCCAGAATACATGCTACTCCTGACCATACATCGTTCCAGCAATGTACCCATCCCGGAGGAGCATAGTAATCATAATATTTAAATGCTTCTTCCAAATAATCATCTTCTTGGGTTGCCAAATAAAGCCATGCTGCTGCCCAACAATAATCGTCCTGCCATTTGGAAGAATTATAAAAGCCTCCGCATCCCTGGTCATTAACCGATTTTCCGTTCTTTTTCGCAAAATCAAACAAAGCTTTTGCATAATCAAGGCTCTTAGCTGCATATTGAGAGTCTGTGTCCTTGAAATTAAAGTAGTTGACTGTCAGAGAAGCTGACGTTGCTGAAATAACGTCGGTTGAAGGCAGCTCCTTGGTTGCAAACCATCCTTTTCTCGGCATGGAGTCATTTTCCGGTGAATCCCAAAAAGAATGGTCAATGTTACCGTCACCCACCTGATAACAGAATGCCACCACATTACCGGAGCTATCCCGGAAGGTACATTTCATAAAATAATCATTAAAGTACCTCAAAATTACTTCTGCATGGGTATGTTGTCCTGTTGCTATAAACTGGTCTCTAAATTCGTAATAACCCCATCCCACTGTTGAAGCAGCGTAAGCCTCAGGCAGACCGAATTTTACATGGTCACCCGCATCGTGAAAGCCTCCGGAAACATCAACTTTACCGTTTCCATCAGGGTCAAGTATACTCTTGTTACTGCTTATGAAACCGTCGGACATATTGGTGTTTTGAGAATCCAGCTTAAGCTCTGCATCATAAACATGGCAGTTGCTTCTCCAGTCAAGTAAACCATTTTCATCAACACCTGTACCGCACATATTAGCATCGTAGAAAAACATAGAATACTGCAAAGCCTTTGCAAAGTTGACTTCTGCGGCAGCATTAAGGTTGATGGTATTAAGAGAAACAATCATTGTAGCCAGAATCACAAAACTAACAATCATAGCCCATTTTCTCTTTGAAATTAACCCTTTCATTTTCATCCTATCCCTTCCTTCCAAAAAATGATTTTATGTGAATTAAATAAAGAACCAATTCTGCCACAAGGCACTGGTTTTTTTGACAGTACTGTAATTCTTCATAACTGCATGGCAAAACATACTTTATTATTGGAAAATAAATATAGAGTAAGACAGAATCGGTATTAAGACCATGATAAGACGGCTTTTATAAAACAATCGGAATTATTTGTTCATATTTGGAAGAATCGTGTTGCTGCAAATAATAATATTCATTATTCAATATATCAGTACTTATATAATTATATTTTAATTATCCGTAAAGATAAAATTGTGCCTTAAAAAAATTAACCCCGTTACAAGACACAACTTTACCCTTCATATTTATCTTACTATATTTTTTATCACATTACAATTAGTTTATCTTAACTAGTTCACTACAGCTATTTCCACAAAGGTATCGCCACAATCACCTTAAATAAATCCCCGTCTATTTCTATATTAAATTTCCCCTTCTGAACAATTGCCAAACTTTGAGCAATGGACAAGCCAAGCCCCGACCCTTCCGTTGTCCTTGCTGTGTCACCCCTCACAAACCTTTCGGTCAATTGCTCTGCCGGTACCTCAAGAGGAAGTGCCGATATGTTCTTTATGGTCAGTATACCGTCTGTCTCATTTTTTGATATATTAATATACACTCTTGAGCCCGGCATCGAGTATTTTACGACATTCGACAAAAGGTTCTCAACTATCCGCCACATATGCTTCCCGTCGGCCAGCACGAGTATGTTTTTGTCGGAAGCGTTAATTCGGATATCAAGCCCTGCTCTTTCAGCTTTTTCCTGATACTCTCCATACGCCTGATTAACAAGCTCATGCAAATCCACCTTTTCCAAATTAACTGCAATGTTTCCGCTGGATGCTTTGCTGGCTTCCACCAAATCCTCAATAAGTGCCTTAAGTCTTGCGGATTTTTCCTCAAGAATGCCTATGTATTCTTGTGCTTTTTTGTTTTCAATCTTTTCCGTTTTCAGCAAATCAACATAGTTTATTATAGAGGTCAGCGGCGTCTTCAAGTCATGGGATACATTAGTGATCAATTCAGTTTTCATGCGTTCTCCCCTAATTGCATCATCCACAGCTTTTTTTAATCCTCCCTGAATATTGCAGATGTTTTCGGCAAAAGCAGCAAATACAGGTGACATCTTATCGCTGTTCATTTTGTAGTCGAGGTTGCCTCTGGATATTTGTTTGGTTCCCTCCATAATTACGGAAAGAGACTTCAAGGCTTTTGCTGTAAAAAAGAAGGCTACAGCATTTATTCCGGCCAGCAAAAAAACCATGTAATAAAATTTTTTCGTGTCATAATAATAAAGGCTGTATTTACCTATGATATAGGCTAAAATAGCATTTGCAAACACATAAACCGGGAGCAGCAAAAGAATCCATGCCCTGAATATCTTACCGTTGAAACAAAGCTTTTTGAACTCTTTTATTTTTCGCAAAACCTTCATAACCAATATGTTCTCTGTGACTTTTCCTGCCCTTTTCCGTCTCACTAATGACAGGGAATAGCTCAACCCGGTGAAGAAAGCCAGACTCAATACAACTATAATGATAAATAAACTTCCTATTTCATTGACGTAGAATGAATCCATGGTTTGTATGAAACAGTAAGCATATGCTGCCAATAACATAAGCACAAACAGAGTAAATACATCTATATATATTCTGTCTAAAAATTTCAGGGGTAATTTCTCTCCCTTTTCATTTTTTCCGGCGGTAAAACAAAGGTATGCCAGCACCACTAACATTAGTATAAAACCTATTATCATTGAAGGAATTACAATCGCTGATGTTGTCTTAATCCTATTATATTGAATATAATCATCGTAAAATTCGTCACCGGGTTTTAATGGCTCAATGACTGCAGCATGGACTTCATACGGTGTCCCTTCCATTCTTTTCATTATTTCATACTCATAATATATCCAATCATTGCTTAATTCACTTTTATTTATATACACGTAATGGTGCTGTTTTTTCAATAATTCAATGGGATTGTCTTCCTTTACATTTGTTATAATTTCGCCCGTTTCTGCATTCTTGATATAATAACCAAAATTCACAACTTTAGAAAGCGTTCGAGTTGAATTAATAAAAGCAACTATTTTATAGTCAACAATGCTGCCATCTTCTTCCGTACTCGAAGCCCTAATTTCTTCCTCACTTTTTGCACCTTTCACCCAAATGTAATAGTCCACAACGCTTAAAACATGGGATGAAAAATTAGATACATTCTTCGGATAACTATAAAAACTTTCACAAGATATGATCAGATTATTTTGTATGAGAAAGACAGCACCTCCAAATACGGACAAGAAACACAGCCATGCCAAAATAACTGCTAACACCTTCGTACCCTTTTTATATTTAATATTTCTCCATTTTATATCCAATACCCCACACCACCTTTAAATATTTCGGTTCTTTCGGATTAATTTCGATTTTCTCCCTTATTCGCCGGATGTGCACGGCAACTGTATTTTCCGACGAATATGACGGTTCATTCCACACATTTTCATATATTTGATCAATGGAAAACACCTTGCCCATATTCTGCATAAGGAATAAAACAATGCCGTACTCTGTTGCCGTCAGCTTTACTACTTCTCCGTCAATTCTCAATTCCTTCGCCTCTACATCAAGCTCCAGCCCGCCGGTTTTCAATACCCCTTTCTTTTCTGCCGCTCCTCCGAGCAAAGTGTACCGTCTTAGCTGTGACTTTACTCTTGCAATAAGCTCCAAGGGATTGAAAGGCTTTGTTACATAATCGTCGGCACCAAAGTTTAGCCCAATAATCTTGTCTGTGTCCTCAGACTTTGCTGATAGCATTATTATGGGTATATTTAATTCTTCGCGGATTTTTACGGTTGCAGTCAAACCGTCCAATTCAGGCATCATCACATCCATTATAACCAGATGGATTTTTTCTTGCTCCAAAGCCTTGAGTGCCTGCTTTCCCGTATATGCCTTAATAACATTATAGTTTTCCTGCCTCAAGTAAATTTCCAGTGCATCAACTATCGCCTTATCGTCATCGCATACCAGAATATTAAATTTATCCATATGTACAGGCCCCCAGTCCTTTTTCAAAATAATACATGCCGCATCACCTGCCTTTTTTCTTTTAGCATATCAGGCAGATTTTACAAAACACTTCATAAAATTCTTAAGATTTTCTTAAGATTTGGTAATTAGTTTAAAAACATATTAATGGGTGAAATATTTAAAGCCACTGAAAATTATACCTTTTTTCAGTGGCTTTTTAAATCATTATAACTCACTAATTTTTATGGAAATTCATAATACATGTATATTTCTTCAACCTTCCCGTTATTCACCTCAAAAAAAAGGTTCAGATATTTATCACGTTTCTCAGGATAAAGATACGCACAATTCATCTCGTCCGTCCTTCCGTCAAGAGCCATAATAACTTCAGGATATTTCTCTTTCAATGTCTCTACCGTATCCCCTACTTTTACGCCCCTTGCACTGGTGTAGATCGGGTTGGTGGTTTTTACTTTATATACATAGAAACTCTTTCCGTTTCCCTTTGGAGAGAACAATTTAATTTCCAACCCGTCATACTTTATGGTTTTATCAAAGGAACCGGTAAATGTATCTGCGTTTGTAAGTTCTATCACTTCCTCCGATATTGGTTCGCCCAACAACCCGTTTAAATCAATGGCATTATCCCAAACCATAAGTGAAATTTTCCCCTTCTCGGTATTTAAGAAATATTCATCCGCCGCCTCGTTAGCTATAAAGGAAAGGGGATCCTCATCATCGGAGGAGCTGGGATTTTCCTCCACAGTTCCTGAATTCAGTTGGGATTCATCCTCTGGTGAGCCGTCATTTATTATTTCGTTTGCATCCTCAGAATTTCTCAAATCACCTTGCCCGGTGTTTACCGGCGGATTGCTGCTGACCTTTTCACCTTCACCTTCAAAAGAGCCTATAATTCCGCAAGATCCCAAAACCGTTACAAGCAGCAGTGATACAATAAGCCACTTAATGCTTCTTCTTCCGTATGAAGAAATACTTGCTATTCTGGATTTCATTGCATTTTTCCCTCCTATCATTCCTGTGTGCAATAATATTGAAGGACTTCTTTTGGCTGATGCCGCATATTGTATAATTGTCTTTGCATACTGCTCCACACCATCATCTGATAAAACCTTTACAACCGCTTCGTCGCACACAGACTCTATATCCGTTCTGGACTTAAACAATGCCACCCATACCAATGGGTTAAACCAGTGAATGCATGCCACTGCAAGAAAAACAATATTCAATAGGTTGTGGCAGTACTTTATATGGTACATTTCATGGAGTATTATATTTCTCTTGCCGGTCTCGTCCCGGTACTCCAAAAAAGCTTCCGGCAAAACCAACTGAGGTTTAAAGACTCCGATAACACCGGGCCCCTTCAATAAATCCGACAGAATAATACCGACATTTTTATTAAGCTTAATGCTGCTCTTACACTCTTCGACCAACTCTATAATATCTTCCCTTTCACATACCCGGCTTTTCAAAATCCTGCGGTATGTTCCAAAAAATATTGCAGCCATAATGGCTAAAATCATGCAAAAGCCTATTAGCCAGACAAGTAAAAGCACCTTGAAAATATCCCAACTCTTTTGAACTATATCGATATTATCCTGACGAGCAATGGAATCAGAATCTTCAACAGCATTTTTATCAGCATCATATGAGTTTTGGGTATAGGGATTTTTACTATCCGTTTCGTTCACTGGTTGATTCCCGGATGGAACGTCTGTCATGGTAATTTTCTCGTCTTTGTCCGCCTGGTTTTTTTGTTCGAAAGAAAGAAAAGTAATTTTATCAGCTAAAGAAAACCCGCCTTCCATCTGAAAAGGAACAATAAGCCTTAAAAATATGTTTAGCCACATAATTAAATATGCCTTTGGAAAAAGCCTGCTTCCTAAAACCTTCTTTATACCCAATGCCAATAAAATAAGTATTGATCCAATCAAAGATATTTCAAGAATATTGGTAAATATTTGATAGCCCATCCTTCTACCCTTCTTTCTTTCTGTTCTTCAATATTCTCATCAGCTCATCTATATCGTCCTCCGTCAGGTCTGCCTCATGTATAAAGTTGGATATAAGCAGCTTTAACGAACCGTTGTAAACCTTTTGGAGAAAAGTTTTTGTTTCATGCTTTCTGCATGCGTCCTTTGATACAAGAGGATAATAAACATAGGGAGAGGAATCCGGTTCTATATCAATTAATCCTTTTTTATGAAGGCGTTGCAGCATGGTATGGATGGTTGTCTGAGTCCAATCAAAGGCTTTTAGAGCAATTCTTATTTCAGTGAAATTAGCCCTTCCCATTTCCCACAATACCTCCATCACCTGCCATTCAGCTTCACCTATGCTTGGAACCTTTTTCATAAAACCACTTCCCGTTTATAAATTATCATAATACCATTCTACATATGTAGTATTATAATTGTCAAGTAGGATTTTTTGTTTTGATATTAGTTTAATTATCTTTATTGGCACTTTTAGCCCTAAGCGAATAAAATGCATTTATATAGAATTGGAAACCAATATCAAAATAAGGGTTTAGTTGATAAATT
>DAOOJC010000029.1:0-9627 GCA_035384905.1 Acetivibrio sp.
TTCTTACATTTCTTTACATTCTAAATTATTAAGTCATTTTGCAAATTCCTAAAAACTTATTAAGTATGTAAATATCAACTATAGTTGTAATCTAAGAGAAAAACATGTGCTTTTTATTTATGAATTATACAAATTCTTATTGTGAAGGATTGTACTTCTTCAAATAAAAATATTCTCTGATACTATTATTTTATTAAACATTTAGAATTAAATCAACCCAAAAGTGTTAACAGGATGCAATAAAATTTGAGAAAAAATATTTTCGGAAACTCAATTTGTTTGACATCAGCTTATGTTTGAAATATTATATATATTTGTACACACAAAATGATTAGCGATGGTAATAGAGATATAAATGTTCTAAAATTGACATTAAATTAAGATAAAAATATAATATTTAATATGGAGGTTTTAAATTTATTTTGTGGGAGGGTGTCATGGGAAAACTAAATTTGGTTGTTGCTGATACCGATGAGGCCTATGTTGAGAACATAGTGAATTACTTTATGACTAACCATTCTCAGAGATTTCAAATAAGTTCTTTTACGAAACATGAGTTTTTATATGATTTTCTTTCAGAATTAAGAGAGATTGACGTTTTACTGGTTAGTCCCGAGATGTACACCGAGTCATTGCCTAAAGAGGGTATAATAGAAATCTTTATATTGACTTCCGGAGAACTGCCTGAGAAATGCAAAGGATTGAATCATATCGACAAAAACCAAATAGGGGATGGGTTCGTAAAAGAGATTGCCGACAAATATCCTGAAGATGAAGATAATGCTATCGAAGAACCCATTGTTGAAGAACCTGTTTCAGTCGAACAAGCCATAAAAGACAGGAAAACAAAAGTTGTAGCCATATATTCTCCTTTAGGAGGTGTAGGCAAGACTACAATTGCAGTTAGCTCTTCGATATATTGCGGGAAAAAAGGACTTAATGTGTTTTATCTTAATTTTGAGTCTTTTCAATCTACTCCGCTTTTTTTCAATTGTAAAAATGAAAAGAGTTATTCAAAAATATTGGAGTATGTGAAGGACAAAAGGGACGATCTTCATAGGATGATTGAGGCATCAAAACAAGTAGATACTGATCACAATGTCTATTATTTGTCTCCTCCTGAAAGCATACTTGATATTCTTGAAGCCGAACCGAAGGATTTTAGGAGATTAATTAACGAATTTAAGTCCATGGGAATGTATGATATTGTAATTGTGGATATGTCAAGCGAACTGAGCGACAGAAATATAGCTTTGCTTGAGGCATGTGACCAAGTTGTTCTGGTATTGGCTCAGGATGCCATATCCAATATCAAGGCGGAAAGCTTTTCGCAGCAGCTTGAGGCACTTCTGAAAAGAAAGGGACTGGATTTTACCGGGAAGCTGACTTTGGTGCTCAACAAATACAACTTTCATATGGCACTTGAGGTTGAAACAGTGGATATAAATGAAGAATTTATATCGATATACATACCGGTAGTACCTGGGATGACCGCGATTAAGGGAAATGCCCAGCTTGTTGATTTGCAGGGTGAGTTTGGTGCCAGCATTCAGGAACTTATGGACAAAATCATATTGCACAGTTAGTTACTTTTAAAAATACGATGAGCAAGAGACCGTAGGTTTATGAGTTCTTTATGTGAAAAATAATTTATATAAAAAATATGAATAAAAGGATTATTTCGAAGAGAAAATAGATGTGGTAAACTATAGATTCTATTAGGAGCATTAGAATGGCGGGCAGATTGGAAAAAACCTATGGTAAGGCATTTAAATATCTTCTCTTTGCTATTAATCCGTTTAAAAGATTGGTCATAAAAACTGAGGCTGCGATTCATCAGCTCATCAATTTACAGGCACTTGAAATTTTAAAGAATGACAAATATATTGATGCTCATTGCCTGTTCAGCGATTACATTGAGGATATAAACAAAGGGGCAGTATGGGCTGATTTGGATATCAAGAGTGTCAACCATTTTTATAACCCTGTCAAAAAAAAAGGGTTATATGGCAATGATAATGCACTGACTCTTGCGGTCAGGTATTATGGCAATGCAAAGGAATATTGGTATAAGGATAAACCCAACACCTCTATGTTTTATCTGGGTGCTGCAGTACATTTGGTACAGGACATGACAGTACCGCATCATGCAAATATAAGGCTGTTGGATAATCACAGACAGTATGAAAACTTTATTCGAAAAACATATTTAAATACACCTAAGTTCTTGGCGGACAGAGGGGGCTATTACCTGTCCGGCATAGAAGAATTCATAACATGCAATGCCCGCAATGCAATTAAAATATATATGAGACTTAAGGATATTGAAGACGCTTCAAAAAGGTATTATACCATCGCAAAATTTACAATTCCTTTGGCACAAAAGACAACTGCGGGATGTTTTATAAACTTCTACAGGGATATTTCAAAAAGAATAATTTGATTCCACAAGCAAAAGCTCATGGGCATCGAGCCCATTCGCTTTTTGGTCATTTCACTTCGTGAAATCCCACTAAAAAACAGTCAGAGTAAACACCGCAATGTGTTTACTCTGACATGAAATTATCTTGACATGAAAATGGTTTACGAAATATTGGGTGCGGTTGTTTTCATCAGCTGCATAACTTCTCTGTTGATTTCATCCATAGGCCTGTTGTTTGCTATGTCATTCAACAGTTGGCTTATTCTATTCATTACATCCTGTGATTCGCTTGCAACCACGTTGTTTACATTGGGGTCAATTTGCTTGACTTTTTCTATGACCATGTTTTTTCTGGCATTAGGATCACCCTGGGCATTTGCAGGACTGTAACCGACGAGGCAGGTGTTGCCTGTTACCAGTGCATTTACCTTGTCTATTTCAGGCATTGCATCAAGTTGATTGGTTATATTTTCTGATTTTTGTTTCATTTCCTCAGGACTCTGAACACCCGGTGTGGGTGCAGCCGGTGCCGCGGGATTTCCCATCGGAGTAGTGTCGATTCTTCCTAACAGGCCGCTTTTAGCATTGTTGTTCATGCCGTTATTGTTATTTGCACCCTTATTATCCATTGGGTTTAAGTCCATGTTTAAAAACCTGTTTGGATTTACACTCTGATTATTCTGCTGGGTGTTTTGACCGGTTGCTTCCGGTTGGTTCCTCCTGGCAGTGCCTCCACCCATATTGCAACCCACTAGAGGCAATGATGCGAGTGTAAGCCCTAGTGTTAGAGATGTTGCTTTTAAAAAGTTTTTATTCATGAAAACCACCTCCGTCATTATTTTTGACAACACTGTTTTTTTTATTAGAGTTAATATTTAATACTGAAAATAATTATTTACAAATGAATAAGAAAGTTATTATCAAACCAATTTACGGTAAAGTTGTTTTGTGTTCCACATTTTGACGCTTTTGCATAGTATACAGTAAATTCATTATTTATATCAGGAGGTTTTTTTGCATGTACTATAAAGAATGTATGCCTTGCATGATGAATCCAATGGCTATGCCCCAACATTGCGGACCGATGATGCCAATGATGCAGCAGCAATTGGAGTCTATGTATCCTAGAACATATCATATAGTATATCCGCGTGTTCAATATCATTGCGATATGTTGGATATGAATTATGGATGTGCTTATTGTCCTACACAAGGGCAGGTTGATGACATGTGTGACAGGATATGCAAGGAAGTAGAGAAGGATATTGAGGCATGTATGAAGGATGATATGAGAGAGGAAGGAGACAGGCAGATTGGATTCGGCGGCAGATTTTTATTAAATGCCTTTATAAGAACCCTTATCATAAGGGAACTTCTCGGAAGGAGAAGACGTTTTGGCCCACCGTTCTTTGGTTTCCCGGGTTTCGGTTTTTAAGATTAATAAAAGCACAGTTTTTGTATAGTTATAAAATGAGCCGGAGTAAGCTTCTCCGGCTCATTAGGTTAGTCCATTACAATTAAGGTTAATCCTTTACAATCCTTCTGCACTCAAGGTAGAACCGTTTTTCTTCAGCTTCTCCCATAGAAAAAGTTTTTCTTGGAAGGACTCCATCAAGTATTACCGTCTTAAAAAGGTCATGCTTTCTCATGGCAGGAAGATAAAAACCTATATTGCCTGCTTTTGAGCCTAATCTTGTCACTACATCTTCGCCGTGAATATAATCTATTTTTGAATCCCTGTTGCTTTTGATGAAATCATCAAGGAAGCACTGGAGCGTGGCAACCTCGAGATTGCATTCCGGGTTTCTTATTGTAAACACCCCAAAGCCTGAAGCATTCACAAAACCAAAATTATGGCACGATCTGTCTTTGGTAAGTTCGGAAAGCTTATTTTTCATGGATTCCAATGAGTCAAATTTCTCAAAGGCCCCGCCGTATTTCTCGAAATAGTCTGCCATATCCTTTAATATTGCTTCAGGATCAATGTTGAAAAGGACCCTGTGAATCGGTTCAAAGGTAATTCCATCATCATGAACATTCACAACCTCTACCAATGCAAATCTGGCAGGATGGTTTTCCCTCTCTTGAGCCGATAAATTCTTTTTTACGTTTTCCCAGTGTCCCTTTGCAGATGCAAGGGAATGGTTTCCGTCTCCCACTGCAAACAAAAGCACACCCTTGTCGTCCCTCAAGCCGTATTTATCTCTGAACGCCTGCGGATCGGCAAGATCATTTATAGCTTTGAATATACCGTCCAAAGTTTTTTGATCATTGATCTTATATCCCTTTAAATGTCCGCCGTTCATCATTAACTCAAAGTCATAAACCTTCTCAAAGGAATCCAGCTTTTGCTCCAGCGGTTCAATGACGGTTTTTTGAGGATCATCGATGAGAAGCATAACGTGGGGAAGTTCCAAAGAAGCATTCTCCCGGATTTTTATTCTGGGAGGAAGCCTGTCTATTACTGTGTTTTCAGTTGCCCTGATAAGGGTTTGAGATCCTTTGGTATAGTCATATTTTTCAAGATCGACAGAAAGGATTAAGCCTTTCCTGGATTGAACGTGCGAAGTTTTTCTGTCAACAAATATCATACAAGGATCATCGGAGACAAGAGTACCTTCACTAATATATTTTTTCATTTCGCTATTTATTTTTTTAATTCTTTCAGTTTCGCTGCCGTCTCCAAGATAAACCTCAGGAAAGGTTAGGCGGAGAGTTGACGGATTATCGCCAACAATTTCATTAACTTTATTCCAGTATTCCGGTTCCGAAGTGTACTGGTCGCAAGCTACTACCGACCATAATGTCATGTCAACACCTTTTTTAGGAAGCATTATTGAAGGAATTTGAATTCCCAAGTTTTTATCATATGGAAATATATCAGTCATTTTGCACCTTCCCCATAATTCGTAAATTTCAATAAGAATGATTAATAAAAAGTGATTTATTATAGCAATTTTACAAACAATAATTTTATATGAATTTGCAACTCAAGTCAAACTAAAAGTTGTCAACGGGTGTATTAATAAAAGTGAAGAAAATATTTCAGAAACTAAAGTTTCGCGAGTTTAGAGCCTGTAAACACTCCGTGGGGTCGAGCAAAACTCACTTCGTTCAGACAATGCTCTCCCTTTCCACGTCGTATTAACAGGCTACTACAACTTGCTTCACAATGTTTCTTCCATATTTTCTTCACTTAAATATTAATAAATAGAGGTGAAGAAAATATTCCAGAAACTAAAGTTTCGCAAGTCTAGCCGCCTGTAAATACGATAATATCTTCACATTTATTTCATGTATTTGCTGCGTATTTTTTATGTTCATATTGAAAATAATAAACAATGAAAAAATTCCAACATACTAAACAAATCGAAGAGAAAGCAGCAATCAAAGCAGCAAATTTCGATGAGTCTGGTTAAACGGAGAGATGTTCTTTGTTAAGATACAGTGAGGTGATAGGGCTGCCGGTGATTTGTGCAACCGATGGTAAGAGGTTGGGAGTAATAAAGGATATTGTCTTTTGTCCGAAGGATAAAAAAGTTGTTGCGTTTTTAGTAGAACGAAAAGGCTACGAAATCTTAAAGAAAGTAGTTTTTATGAAGGACATCCAAAGTATGGGCAAAGATGCACTTATTATTAATAGCCCGAAGGATATAAAAGATTTAAAAAAAGTGCAGGACAGCAATGAGTTAAAAGAAAAAGGCGATATACTTGGTTTAAGAGTGTGCACGAGGTCCGGTGAAGACGTTGGAGTTGCAAAAGATGTTTTGCTTGATTTTACGCACGGTAAAATTGATGGCATTGAAGTTTCGGGAGGATTGATTCAGGATATACTGGAAGGAAGAAATATTCTGCCGCTCATTGGCAAGGTGGAGTTTGGAGAAGAGTATATTCTGGTTGACAGTGAATCGATAGAAGAAATGATGGAAACAGGTGGAGGAATAAAAAATATAATAGAAGGAAAAAAAAGATTTCAGGAAAGGGGTGATTTTGATGCGAAGTAACTTTACCAGAGGACTGGTGGTCGGAAGCATAATCGGTGCATCGGTGGGAGTGGCTATGAATTCCGGTAAAATGATGAACAATAGATCCAGAAGGAGAATAAAAAACAGAGGATTGGACATAATGAGGAAGTCAGGAGCATTAATAAGCGATGTAGTAGAATTATTTCGATAAATACTTTCAAATCCTTGTAAAGACTGGAGAAATCCAGTCCTTACTACATAATCGGCCTTTAGCACAAGTAAATCATAGGAGCTGTGAAATAAATTATAAGGGGCTCAATACATGATTGGAATAAGGAGAGTAGTCAGTTACATAGTACTATTTCTTATAGGTGCCGCAATAATCTTATTTGTAACAACTTATCGTGACAAGCTTGTGAAAATATTCTTTCCCATTGTTCTGGCAGGGATTCTGGCCTACATTATTCGTCCTCTGGTATTGAAGCTTGAAAAGAGGAACATATCCAGAACAAAAGGTATACTGTTGATTTATTTGGTTTCAGGTATAGTACTTATTGTATCTGTAATATTCATTGTACCGGTGCTGGTAAACAACACCCGTGAGTTTATTAACACATTTCCTGAATTGACACTGGAGTACAAGAACAATTTTAACAATGTGGTTAAAATGATAGATACGAGTAATTGGCCCCCGGAAATAAAAAATGCTGTCTTCAGGGAGATAAACAATACGGCTGGTATATTGGAAACCAAGATTTTGAATGCATTGAGAAATGCATTGTTTGGTTCAATAAATGCGGCTGCACGCATAGGCGACTTCATAATAGCAATGATAATTGCGTACTACCTGATAAAGGATGCAGAGTTTTTTAAGAGAAATTTCCTTTCCCTTGTGCCGAAAGGATGGAGGAATAATGCTATTGCCACATGCAGAGAAATAAATGATATACTTTCCAGCTTTATACATGGGCAAATATTAACGGCGGTTATTATCGGAATCATGGAAGCAACAGTACTTCTTATAATTGGCATAAAATATGCACCGATACTTGGAATAATTGGAGGTATAGCAAATATAGTACCTTATTTTGGACCCTTTATTGGGGCAATACCTGCAGTGGCTGTGGCATTTATCGATTCGCCTGTAAAAGTCATTTGGACTGTTGTTGCCTTTGTTGTCATACAACAGATTGATAATGCATTTATTTCACCAAAGATTATTGAAGGGAGGCTGGGACTTCATCCTGTTACGACTATTCTTGCGGTATTGGCAGGAGAAGAATTTTTCGGTATAACCGGTATGTTGGTAGCGGTTCCTGTGACTGCTGTTTTAAAGGTAATCCTTAAGAGGTCAATAGAGGCTATTGTATAGTTCTTGACACTCAGACAATACTTATATATAATCTTACTGAATAATGCCTCTCAACAGAATTGACTGGAGGGGTTTCATGTACGCAAAAATGGATTTGGACATAATAAAAGACTGTGAAAATATTCTTTATATAAAAATTTTATTTAAAAAGAGTTGAAGAACCGCTTCCTGAATAAAGGGGAAACGCTCTCGTACCTAAAAATACTAGGAGGAGAGTTTTTATATTATAGGATTAAGTAATGAGTAAAAACCGGGAGAGGGAGAATAAAATGCAGAAGTTAGGATTAAATGAACTGAGAGAAAGATATTTAAGTTTTTTTGAGGGCAAGGGGCACTTGAGGCTTCCAAGTTTTTCATTGATTCCGCAAAATGACCCCAGTCTTCTTTTGATAAACTCGGGAATGGCTCCCTTAAAGCCGTATTTTACGGGGAAGGAAGAACCCCCCAGAAGAAGAGTTACCACATGCCAGAAGTGCATCAGGACACCGGATATCGAAAATGTGGGGAAGACTGCAAGACACGGCACTTTTTTTGAAATGCTTGGGAATTTCTCATTTGGTGATTATTTCAAAAAGGAAGCTATTCCATGGGCATGGGAATTCTTCACAAAGGACCTTCAGATTCCTGAGGACCTCCTCTGGGTATCTATATATGAAGAGGATGACGAGGCCTTTGAAATATGGAATAAGACTGTAGGTTTGGCACCGGAAAGAATTATAAGGATGGGAAAGGAAGACAACTTCTGGGAGCATGGTACGGGTCCCTGCGGTCCCTGTTCGGAAATCTATTTTGACCGGGGGCCGGATAAAGGATGTGGAAGCCCAGATTGTAAGGTGGGCTGCGATTGTGACAGGTTTATAGAGGTGTGGAACCTGGTGTTTACACAGTTTAACAGGGATGAGGAAGGAAACTATACACGTCTTCCAAAACCGAATATAGATACAGGAATGGGGCTTGAGAGGCTTGCATGTGTGATGCAGGATGTGAGCAATCTTTTTGAGGTGGACACAATCAGAAAAGTGCTGGACTATATATGTACATTGGCCGGTGTCAGGTATGGAGACTCTGCCAGGACGGATATTTCCATAAGGGTCATAACCGACCATATCAGAAGTACAACAATGATGATATCGGATGGAGTTATACCTTCGAATGAGGGCAGGGGTTATGTATTAAGAAGGCTTCTTAGAAGGGCTGCAAGGCATGGAAAGCTGCTGGGCCTGGACAAGCCGTTTTTGCATGATGTTGCAGAAGTGGTCATAAATGAGTCAAAACAGGCATATCCTGAACTTGTTGAGAGGTCTGAAAACATAAGGAAGGTTATAAGAATAGAGGAAGAAAAGTTTGAAGAAACTGTGGATCAAGGACTTGTTATATTAAACCGGTACATTGAGGAAACCAGAAAAAGAAATGAGAAGGTCATCAGCGGCGAGATAGCTTTCGAACTTCATGGCACTTATGGTTTTCCCTTTGATTTGACAAGAGAAATAGCCGAGGAAAACGGACTTGGCGTGGATGAAGAGGGCTTTAAGGTTAAAATGAGGGAGCATCAAGTGCTTGCGAGAGAAGACTATCGAAGCAAGCAGGGTTCTGCATGGGGAGATGATATCTACTCAAGCCTTGATGTAAGTAAAAGTACTGAGTTTGTAGGTTACAATGAGAAAAAGGCAAATGCCGAAGTACTCTATATAATAAAGGATAACCAAGTGGTAGATAGTGCTTCCCGCGGTGAGAGGGTCACGATTATTCTTGACCGGACTCCGTTTTATGCTGAAAGCGGCGGACAGGTTGGAGATCAGGGTGCTATTAAGGCAGAAGGATTACTCGTAAAAGTTGACGACTGTAAAAAGACTAATGACGGAAAATAC
>DAOOJC010000030.1:0-9437 GCA_035384905.1 Acetivibrio sp.
ACCCGTGGCTAGACTTTCACTAGCTAGATTAGTGCCATGCCTGGCACACAGTAAAGAAGAATGCTTCACAATATTTTGGAAACATTCTTCTTTAGCTAATATACACCGGCTATTTAACAAAATCCATTATAACCGTAAAGGATTACATAAACTCTATCTTGTTCAGCACATTGGCAAAAACCACTGCGATTTCTGCCCGGGTAGCCATACCTTTAGGATTTATCCTTCCTTCAAAACCGTTGACGATTCCCTTCGCTGTAAGGAGTGCCACCGCTTCTCTGGCATAATTACTGATATTCTTAGCATCGCTGTAGTTATCAAGGTATTTTTCGTCAGCCTTTTCAATCATTGCACCCGCCTTATTAAGTGCATTCACCACAATAACCATCATATCTTCCCTGGTAATATTGGAATCGGGATTAAAATTATTTCCGTCTCCTTTAACTATCCCCAGTTCCCGGGCAACACCTATTGCATCATAATAATACGAACCCGGTTTCACATCGGAAAAATTATCGGTGAACTCAGCCTCAAATCCCAGTGCCTTTACGATCATAATAGTAAAGTCACCTCTTTTTGTGTTAACACCGGGATTGTACATGCCGTTCTCGTCTCCCTTTATAACTCCTCTTTCATAGAGCATATCAATGGCATCAACAGCCCAGGAGTATTTCATACCCACATCGGGAAAATACTCCGACTGGTTTGTGCTTACAGCGAGTCCTTCGCTTTCGTTGTGGAGCCTGTCCAAGGCAGTTACGACATAATAAACACTGTCGGCATTGCCAATTTCATAATCAACAAATTCCTGTACTCCGCTATGGTTTTTTCTTATAGTAGTCAAAAGTTTTAAAGCACTTTGATCTGATACAATATCCGTCTTTTCCCCTGTATTAAAGCGGTAGATGGCAAAGTAAGCAGTATCGGGGTCGTTATCCGTCCAAGATAGCTTGACTCCCTTCGGAAGGCTCTCTAATTTGCCCAGAATTGGTGTATCGGGAGTACTTCCGCCCTTCCACGGCATTACGGGAACCAGTGAATTTGTTGTCCAGAGATTGTTCTTAACAGCTCCCACCGCCTGCTGCTTACCGGAGTCTTCAAAATTTTTGAACCTGAACATAATCGTCCCCATAATCTCTGGCTTTGCCATATTGAATTTCAGTTGTCTTGAAAGCTCAGGCACCGCATTGGAACCCTTAAAATACTCGTCGGTATCATCATTAATTTTATAGAAAGCCTGACCTATATAAAGATGTACATTTTTCCCCCTGCAAACATCGGACCACCAAGAAGCTAGCTCTCCATATGGTGCTCTTGGGTTGGCAAAGGTAAAATAAATTTGGGGAGCAATATAATCTATAAGCTCTTCTACAACCCACTTTTTAGTATCGGCAAAGGACTTGTCATAGTTTGTAAAGCTTGAGTTTGTGTTTGAACCGTCAGGATGCCCGTCTTTTTTATTAGCCCATATTCCTGCCGGGCTCACACCGAACTTAACCCATTGCTTTGCAGACCTTATCTTTCCGGAAAGCTCCTTAATGAGAAGGTAAGTATTGTTTCTTCTGAAATCACTCAAATTTTTAAACTTTCCGTTGTTGTATTTATTAAAGGTGTCCTGATCCTTCAATTCCCCTTCATATTCTTCGTAGTAAAAATAGTCATCAAAATGTACCCCGTCAACATCATAGTTTTCGACTACCTCCATGACCCGATCAATTACCCATTTTCTTGCCTCAGGAATCCCCGGGTCCACAACAAACCTGTTCATGGATTTCTTAACCCATTCGGGGTGCTCCTTATAAACACTTTTTTCAATATTCAAAGACGATATGGTTGAAGAATTTGTATTCATTGATACCCTGTACGGATTAAACCATGCGTGGATTTCCAGATTCCTTTTATGAGCTTCCTCAATGGCAAACGCCAATGGGTCGAAACCGGGATCTTTTCCAAAAGTTCCTGTAAGATAACGGGACCACGGAACAATATTGGATTTGTAAAATGCATCCCCCTCCGGACTGACCTGGAAGAAAACCGCATTAAGCTTCAGTTCCACTGCCCTGTCCAAAATTTCTGTCAGTTCTTCCTTGCTCTTTGTTATACGTTCCACAGTATTTCCTATTTTAACGGTTTCAACAGAAGGCCAATCCAGGTTTACAACAGTACTAATCCAGGCTCCCCTCAAATGCCTTTTTAAAACAGGCGTTTCTGCCGGTATGAATTTTTCATAGGCATTCCATGGATTTGTTTGTGCCCCATTAACCGTTGAGGTTCCCAAGACTATAAAAATAGACAGCAAAACACCCACAAATCTTCTCAAAGGATTTCTCATATGTGTTAACCCCCAAAGTCACAAAAATTATATTCTAGGCTTATAATCAATATGTTAAGTTCTCTGTTGTAATTAGTCAAGCTGTAAATATTTTCTTCACTTTTTCTACTGCACCCGCATGGGAAAGATCTACCTCTAGACTTGCGTAACTTTAGTTTCTGGAATATTTTTCTTTACATTCATCTAATACACCCGCATGAGATGGACCTACATTATTTAATTGAAGAAAAATATGAAAGAAACATTGTGAAGCAAGTTGTAGAGACTGTTTATACGACGTGGAAAGGGAGAGCATTGTCTGAACGAAGTGAGTTTTGCTCGACCCCACGGAGTATTTACAGTCTCTAGACTTGCGTAACTTTAGTTTCTGGAATATTTTTCTTCACATTTTTAAATCCACCCAAATTTTATAGATAGATTTTGAAAACATTATATTCATGATATAATTAAAATAGTACATTTAATTTATATTTATATAGAATTGGTTCGAATTTGAGATAAATATATAAAACTATTATGTTTATATATAATTTTTTCTACAAGGGGGGAAGTAAATTTTAATCATTTTATTTTTCTTTAATTAATAAGTGAGGGAGGTTAAGTTTTAATGGGTCAAAAGCATTCCAAGATAAGCCTGTTATCTGTATTAACAATTATAGCCATGATTATTTCCTGCCTTTTTGGCTTCATTGCCGTCAATGCAGATGACACCACCGAAAATACTGCTTTGGAAGGTCTATCAATCCATTATATGGATGGTTCATTGGATGAAAGATATCAGAGCATGCGTCCTTATATAATTATTTACAACAACAGCGGTGAAAGTGTAGATATGGCAGACCTCAAAGTAAGGTATTATTATACAAAAGAAGGTGCCACCGAGGAAACCCTTTTATGTTTTTATACTGCAGTAGGATCCGCAAACATATTTGCAGAATTCCATCCCGAACTGGGATATGCAGAGATTGGTTTTACCAGCGGAGCCGGAGAAATTAAGGATGGTGGCAACAGCGGTCAGATGCAGTTGGTACTGAAAAAAATATCCAACGGCTATTACGATCAAACCAATGATTATTCTTATGACCCCAGTTTCACCGATTATGCGGAATATGACAAAATGACGCTCTACTATAAGGACACGCTGGTATGGGGAATAGAGGGACCACCACCACCGCCGGAACCGGCACCGCCGCCAAACAATGACGACTGGCTTCATGTGGAAGGAAATTTAATTAAGGATTTAAAGGGGAACACCGTCTACCTTACAGGTATCAACTGGTTTGGGTTTGAAACTGACGGAGCAAATGGATTTTACGGTCTCAACAAATGCAATCTGGAAGACTCTCTGGATTTAATGGCAAACCTGGGTTTCAATCTTTTAAGAATCCCTATCAGTGCTGAAATCATTCTTGAATGGAAAAGCGGAAAATATGTAGATACTTCCTTTGTAAACACATATGAGAACCCTCGCCTTGACGGTCTGAGCAGTCTCGATATACTGGACTTTACAATAAATCATATGAAAAAAAACGGTATGAAGGTTATGTTTGACATGCATGGTGCTACTAAGGATTCATATCAGGACAACCTCTGGTACAGTAAAGATATGACTATGGATGAATTTATCGAGGCTTGGAAATGGCTTACGGAAAGGTACAAGGATGATGATACGGTTATTGCTATGGACCTTAAAAATGAGCCTCACGGAAAGTTCTCAGGTCCGAGTATTGCCAAATGGGATGATTCGGAGGATCCGAACAATTGGAAAAAGGCAGCAGAGATTATCGCCGAAGAAGTACTCGAAATTAATCCGAACCTTTTGATTGTCGTAGAAGGTGTTGAGGCTTACCCGATGGATGGATACGATTACACCAACTGCGGTGAGTTTACTACATACTGCAACTGGTGGGGCGGAAATCTAAGGGGTGTCGCTCATCACCCTGTCACCCTGTCTGTTCCGGACAAACTTGTATATTCTGTACATGATTACGGACCGGACATATATGTGCAGCCATGGTTTAAGAAACCTTTTGACATTAATACTCTTTATGAAGAATGCTGGTACCCGAACTGGTATTATATTGTCGATCAAAATATTGCACCTATGCTAATCGGAGAATGGGGCGGCAAGCTAAAAAACGATGACAACCGCAAATGGCTTGAATGTTTGGGGAGCTTTATTGCTGAGAATAAACTGCATCATACCTTCTGGGCCTTTAATCCAAATTCGGCAGATACGGGCGGTTTGATGCTTGAGGATTGGAAAACCGTGGATGAAGATAAGTATGCAATCATCGAACCAACTTTGTGGAAAAAAGGGCTGGACCACGTAATACCATTAGGAGGAATTACACCGGGAACCATCAAATACGGTGATGTTAACGGTGACTTCGAGATAGACTCCACCGATCTTACATTACTTAAACGTTATGTTCTTAGAAAAATCACCGAATTCCCTTCTCCTTACGGATTACAAGCTGCTGACCTGAACGGAGACAAAGATATAAACTCCACCGACGTTACCTTAATAAAAAGATATATTCTAAAAACTTTAACCGTATTTCCTGTAGAAGAGGGATTAGAAAAATAACCAATGAGAATTCAATGTAAAAACATATAAATCTTTACAAAAGCAATGGGGGCCATTGAGCCCCCATTGCTTTTTGGAGGTTTTATTGATCTTCTTCAGTATAGTCAATATCTTTCTTGTCTTCTTCAATATATCCAGTAACGTTCTTGCCTTTTTCAGTATATTCAGTATCTTTTTGTTCTTTTTCACTATCTCCGGTTTTTGTTAATTTAAGTTTTCCGGATATAAAGTAATAAAATAATATGATTGCTAAAACAGCCAATGAAATTATAAGCCAGACCCAGGTGTACTTGCCTTTCGTATTCTCAGGATCAGGTTTTTGTTCAGCATCCGAAGGTTTCTGTACAGCATCAGGATTTTCAACCAATGCATAATTTACACCATCAGGTATGCTGTCTACTTCCTCCAATACTGCGTCATCAAAGCATGCCTTTCCGATATTCAGATTGCCATATCCCCCCAGACCTAAAGATAACTTTAATGTATTAACACCTTCACCGGTCCTAATATATAACTCAGCATATTGCCATTCATCAACTGTACCTTTGACATCACTTGAATGCGTAGTAATTCCTTCCAATGACAGATTGGCACCCAATGCCTTCTCACTAACATTCTTTGTTTTAATCCAGGCAGAAAACTTGTAGCATGAGTTGGAATTGACCTCTACTTCCTGATAGTACCGTGAATCCCTGCCTTCTTTATTCTCAATGGTAACGTAATTCTGTCCGCTGCGGGAACCTTCCTGTTCCACAAAAAACTCCACGGTACCCGGCTTGTAGTCCCAAACCCATGTATACCAACCTACGGGCATATTATTGTTTGTATCTTCAAAAGATGGATTCTGCAATAGGTTTTCTGCTGCAAAAACACACTGATAAAACACCATACAAAATAGCATCACAGAAGTTATACCGATTGTCATCTTCTTCAACATTATAATCTTGCCTCCAATATAATATATTCAAAAATAAAATATATAAAATTATATCCTGTTATTTAATCATATCCGCTACCTGTTTTCCGAGCCTGACAGAATAATTCTGCCCCCTGTCCTCGGGATATATTTGGGCCATACTGGCTAAAAACAAGTTCTCTACTGGAGTATCGATTTGGGGTAAAATCTTTGAATATTGTTGCACAACAACGGGTTGTGCATAGCTTGTCCTGTTAATGTGCACTCTTCTTATCTTTGACTCATCCCAATCGGGAAACATAATTTTCAAGTATTTAATAAATTCGCTCTGAATTTCATCATTGCTTAACGAATAAATCTCATTTTTTCTATCGAGATACCTGGAAAGATAAATAATATGTGATTTATAATCATTCTCGATAACCAAGTTGGTATGCTCTATTAACAGCACAAAAGGAAAATCCTTCTCTGCAATTGTAGTCCAATAATAATCCGATAATTTCTCGGAAAGCTCCAAAATCATGCAAATATTTGCTTTGTACTTTACTTTTGAGAGCTTTTCGTTGTATTCTTCCGGGAAGGGAATATCCATTTTATTTAGAATCTCCGGCGAAGTAGTCACAATAACCCTGTCAAAATTATATATATTTCCATTGCAATGGATATCCAACGTTTTATCTTCTTTGGGTTCAATCCTGTCCACAGGACTTGAGTAATATATTTCACCACCGGCATTGATTATTTTCTCTGCCAATTTGTCGTATATTACTCCGAAACTTCCTTTCATATATCCCAATAGTTCCTTGTTAAGGTTTTTTCCTCTTGTTGAACCCCTAAGCTTAAATTTGTTCCATATCCAGGTGCCCGAAATATCATCGGCATCGTAATCAAACTTTGAACTAAGCAAAGGTCCCCAGACTTTTTCATATACACTCTTACCCGCATTTTTTATTATCCAGTCTTTAGAGCTCATATTCTCCAATTGATTCCAATCTTTTATAAACCTCGCTTTAAAAACAAGCAAGCCCATCCTTATCCTATCAATAAACGAAAGCTCCTTAAAAAGTAACAAATCCACAGGAGAAGTAAAAGGATAAAGTTTTCGGTTAATATATATGGAGTTCTTCGGTTCGAGCCACATAAGCTCAGAAGACAAATCCAACTCTTCAATCAGCTTAATTATTTCTACATCATTCGTAAATATATGGTGGTAGAACACTTCCAATTTTTCATTGCCAACCGTTATAGTATTTACCAATCCTCCATGCTGTTCCTCAGCTTCAAACACATAAACTTTATGACCTTTCTTAACAAGCTCATTTGCAGCAACAAGCCCTGTAGCTCCTGCTCCGACAACACATATATTCATAATCCCTTGTCTCTCCTTTTTATTCTGGATAACATTCTTCACCCTCAATTTTTTTGGAAGGTAATATCTGTTTTACAATCAATCCCCCTGAGAACACAACCAACAATACCGTTAAAAAGGCAAAGGGCATGGCAACCGGATCATAATTACTCAGCCAAAAAACTTCTTTCCATGACAAGTGATATATATACCAGTGGTTTGCAGTGACACATATACTCAATACTGCCAAGGGTATAGCCATCCACTTCTTCCACAGGACACTGACCGTAAGGAAAATTATAGCCGGAAGCAAGTATCTTTCATGCATTCTGGTCATGAAGGTAAAAGCACTTGCCATAATAAAGAAAGAAGCAAAATACATTGCAAAATCGCTTTTCCTTTTTTTCAGCAAATACGCAAAAGCTATACCTATAGAAACTAAAAACAATATAGTTCCCCAAGTTTTAAAGGATAATATATAGAGTATTTTTGAGTCGTCCATCGGTTGTCCTCCCAATAGCGTCCACAGGTTAAAAGCATTGGCAGTAGCATACGGATAGTCCTCAACACTCGTTAAGTATAGATTGGGCATCCAGCAAAAATAATCCACTGTCTCTGCTATAAAATCTTTAACGACGGACGTGCTCTTCATTTTTTCGTAAAGGTCCATGTGATAATAAAAGGGATAAATTACAATAAAATAGCACGAGAACCCTATGCAGACAGCCACCAATGTATCCTTGATACTCTTAATAATCTTTTGTTTGGTAATCTTTGAAAAATCAAATAAATCTTTGTAGAATAATATACCCAACGGAGTAAGAAGTGCACTTTGGGGCTTGGTCAGTATAGCAAGAGAATACAATACTACCGCAGTCATTTTTCGATTCACACTAAAGGCATATATCATACCCACAAGCAAAGTCGCAGATATTGAATCGAATTGTCCCCAAATCGAAGAATTGAAGAATACTCCGGGATTAAGTGCATAAACTACTCCTAAAATAAATCCAAGTCTCTCTTTCCCGTATTTTTTCCCTATTTTATAAATAAGGTATGCCCCTATCAATTCTGAAATAACGGCCCATAGTTTTATCAAATAAGCATGGGTAGCCGCATTAACTGAAAATGCTTTGGCTATTATCCCCGTAATCCATAGTAAATACATGTAAGCCGGTGCATATACGATATGGAAATCCTCATAAAGACCCTTCGGACCCTTTTCGGCAAGATAATTACTCCACGCCCTATATCCTCCCATATCCACCTGATAGCTCGGAATTGCAGTCAGAAGCAGTCTTATTAATATTACGGCCGCTCCGGCAATTAATAACGCTTCGAGGGGTATCGGTTTTTCCACATTGGAAAACCAACTTCTTTTTTTTGTGTTTTTCGGATTAGTTTTATCCATAGCCAGAAAACCCACCTTACTCTTATAGTAATTAGAATCATTAATCCATAGCATGGCAGCATTCAAACCGCATAAACCTTTAGCAAACCAAGCTTATACCCTTACCAAAAAAACTATAACAAATCTAATATGTTTTGTAAATAACAATATCATGACCATCATCATAAAAAACCTCGAAGGTGTCTTTTATGAGTTGTTCATTCACAGTATAATTGTCGGAATCTCTGATTGCGTTGTCTATCACTATATAGCTAATGTTGTTCTCTCTTACCAGTTCCTTGAGCACGCTTTCGTCAACTGCAGTAAAAATTTCTTTTCTTATTTCATCCCTAAGACCCCATTCATAGCCTGCAGACCACGTGAAATACGGCCAGCCGCAGAATATTTTCCTTCCTGCTAATAGTATCGGATGAAGATGCAAATCATCCGTCAGGAAAATTTCATCTTTTCCGGTCTCATTTTTTACCTTGACAAGTAAAGGATCGTCACAGCGGACATCGACAGAGATATTGTTAAGGTTGTAAAGTGTTATTACGTCCACAAAACCTGTAACGGTAATTACTATGGAAACAGACACGGCTGCAATGATGGCAAGAGGTTTTTTTACTTTGAAAAGAAAGAATATGAAAGCTGCTATAAATATATTTATAAGTATGGAACCAATAACCACATATTTATGATTGATATCAACAGTCCTAGTTACTTTGACAGTACTTGCAAAAATAATCGGAGCAGCGAATGCCAGCATCAGTGCCCTTGTTCCCCGTGGAGTCGGAGAATCATTATTGGACGTATATATCATGCTGGCAAATACTAACACTAAAAAAGCAAATACCATTG
>DAOOJC010000031.1:0-9221 GCA_035384905.1 Acetivibrio sp.
TCCTCCGACCCAAAAAGGCCATGCTCACCGCTGTGAGGATTGAGACCTGCAACCGCCATCGTACCTCCTTTTATACCGAGAAGTTCAAGGGCTCTCGTACAACGCTGAATATAGCTTAAAACCTTTTCTTTATTAACAAGCCCGCATGCCTGACTTAGCGAAACATGCCGGGTCAGAAAGAACACTCGGAGGTCTCTAACCTCAAACATGGTTAAAGGATCCCGGGTGTTTGTGAGCTCTGAAAATATTTCTGTATGTCCAATACAGTTAATCCCTGCCATTTTCAAGGACTCTTTATTTATGGGTGTCGTCGCCACAGCATCAATTACGCCCTTTTGAGCCAGTTCGACAGAGTGTTTGATGTAGCTGTACGCTGCCTCTCCACCTATTGCTTGAACCTTTCCGGTTATAACCCCGGATACATCCACATCTTCATAATCAATCAGGTTAACAATACCTTCATTGTATATTCCTTCGGATGCATCCGTTACTTTATTAATTCTGCTGTCAAGTCCGCAAATCTTTAATGCTTTATTAACAGCATCCCTGCTTCCGATTACAACCGGCCTGATAAACCTGTATATGCTCTTCTCCCTTAATGCCTTTACTACTATTTCCGGTCCGATTCCCGCAGGATCCCCGAGAGGAATGCCTATTACAGGTTTGTTTGAAGGCATATCCGGAAAATTAGCCATGTCCAATTCAAAAACACCTGCCTTTAAAAAATTAACTGTTTAACATCCTGCCGATAAAAAGGTGTATATCAAGTAAGTTAACAAAATATTCAAGAGTTACAGTGTAGAACTGCACTTAAATTAAAAAAGCTGTTCTAATAAGAACAGCCGCAAAACAACAATTATGTAACAAAGTTATCTGGGTTCTACCAAGAACTTAATTGCAGTCCTCTCCTCCCCATCAATACTAATAGATGAAAAAGCTGGAACAGTAATGATGTCTATCCCATTCGGTGCAACAAACCCTCTTGTAATTGCTATAGCTTTAATAGCTTGATTAACTGCTGCTGCCCCCACTGCCTGTATTTCTGCTGTCGATTTTCCCCTAAGAATTGCTGCTAATGCTCCAGCGACCATTTTCGGCTGCGATTGAGCTGATACCTTTAATACTTCCATACACTTTTCCTCCTCAATAAAATATAACTATTTAAATTAAATAAATTAATATAAATCCTGTCTATCTGTCTATTTATTGTTTATGTTAACCAATATTTTGTAGACTCTACCCACTTACTATTTTATAACAATGCTCTTCAACAAACAATACCATAAAATTAATATTTTATATCATTAATTTCATGTACATCGCTACATTCCCTAACCATCACGCTTTCATAACCATACTTTTCCTTCAAATAATTTACATTACTTCTTTTTTGACCTACGACATCAGATATTCTTTTTCTACTTGTACCTATTGTTAAAGAACTTTTTTTTGACAAATTATTCTGTTCTATAATTTCCTCAATTATACTTAATGCCAGCTTGGACTCCACCAACTGCCTGATAGCAGGATGAAACGGACCGGCAACCACATCACCGTTTCCATTGATACTCTCTGTAGGCTGAAGCCCAATCCTAATAACATTTATATTGTTCTCCCGGTATATACGAAGAAGCTTTGCACAAAGTGCGACAGCGTCTTCCAAATTGAGAGGAGTATACTCACCTTTATTATACATCTTCTCTAAATATGTATCCTTTATAACCAGTGTAGGATATATACGGAGCAAATCCGGCTTTAGCCCCACAACCTTTTTCGCCGTTTCCAAAGCCTTTTCATCGGTATCCCCCGGAAGCCCGATCATTGTCTGAATACCTAAAACAAAACCATATTCTTTAATGAGTTTTGAAGAATCGAATACTACCTCTTGACTGTGCCCCCTGCAGCTTTTTTCAAGGACTTCATTATCAAGACTCTGTACACCCAATTCTATTGTCCTGACTTTATATTCTTTCAAATAGTCAAGAATATCCCCGTTTATATAATCAGGCCGTGTGGATAGCCTAATTGCCTTTATCTTGTCTTTTTTAATGTATTCGTTAGCTATCTTGAGGAATTTTAACTGTTCACTCTTTTCAATACCCGTAAAGCTTCCTCCATAAAACGCCATCTCAACGTATGCATCATTACCGGCTGTACTCAGACAGGACTCAATCTCAGATACCATCTTTTCTTCGGTCATTTCATCAATCTGACCGCTTATTTTCTTTTGATTGCAGTATATGCAGTCAAAGGGACAGCCTTTATGGGGAATAAATATAGGTATTATAATGTGTTTGGTTTCCATTCTTTTCCCTTCCGTATCAATTACGATAAACATATATTTTGTCATTTTCTTCACGAAATACTTTTATTACACGGCAAAATTAAATCATTATTTTCTCCAGGGAAGACTTTGCTGCCATCTGCTCTGCTTCCTTTTTGCTCCTTCCCATACCGATACCCACCGTTTTTTCATCTATTTTCACTTGAGAGACAAACATCTTGCTGTGATCCGGACCCTTTTCCTCAATTATCTCATAGGAAATTGTATGGTCACTGGTTTTCTGAACATACTCCTGCAGCTGTGTTTTGTAATCCGTATATATAGTACCTTTGATTGCTCCATTAATTGAATCTTCCAGTTGCCGCAAAATAAAAGCTTTCGCACTTTCGAATCCGCCATCCAAATAAATAGCTCCTATTAGAGCCTCAACAGCATCGGAAAGTATAGAGGTTCTTTTCCTTCCTCCCGAATTTTCCTCTCCTTTTCCCAGTAAAAGATAGTTCCCTATGTTTATTCTTTTTGCACACTTTGCCAACGACCGCTCACATACTACATTAGCCCTGAATTTTGTCATCTCTCCTTCGGTAAAATCGGTAGCATTAAGGTAAATATGCTCGCTAACTACCATTTCCAAAACCGCATCACCCAAAAATTCGAGTCTTTCATTGCTGACCATCTTTTCATTCCTGCATTCATTGGCAAAAGAACTGTGGGTTAAAGCCAGCACGAGTTTCTTTTTGTCTTTAAAGCAATAATCGATAATTTTCTCGAACTCATCTGTTTTAACCGACAGAGCCTTTAAATCCGGCATTGCTGCTCCCCCATTCTTCAGTACTAGTATGTCTTGTACATTATATTATATCTCATAAGTTTATAATGCATCTCTTCAAAAGAAAATTTACGCCCGACTCTTTATAACACGACAGTTCAAATAAGTATTTTATTTATCAAAGTATAAAGGGAACAGTCAGTAACCGTCCCCCCTAATAAGTTGTGTATAAACATATTATATCAGAATTTTTTCAAAACAACAGTTGCATTATGCCCGCCAAAGCCTAATGAATTGGACGCAGCATAAGTTATATCAGCCTTTCTTCCAACATTCGGTACATAGTCCAGGTCACATTCAGGATCGGGATTTCTGTAATTGATTGTTGGGGGAAGGTAACCTTCTTTAAGTGTCAGAGCTGTTATAATACACTCCACTGCTCCTGCGGCACCGAGAAGATGCCCCGTCATTGACTTTGTCGAACTCACCGGCAGCTTGCCTGCATGCTCACCAAATACAGTCTTAATAGCTGCAGTTTCGAACTTGTCGTTGTACTCTGTTGACGTACCGTGTGCATTAATATACCCGACTTCTTCAGGCTTAATACCCGCATCATTTATGGCCATTTGCATACACTTTGCACCGCCTTCGCCTTCGGGAGCAGGAGCGGTAATATGATATGCATCATTTGTTGAACCGTATCCCACAATCTCTGCTATTATGTCAGCTCCTCTTTCTTTAGCATGCTCCAAATCTTCAAGTATTAATATACCTGCACCTTCGCCCATTACAAAGCCGTTTCTCTCAGCATCAAACGGCCTGCACGCCAAATTGGGGTCTTCCGTTGTAGACGTGGCCTTCATTGAACAAAATCCTGCAAAAGCCATGGGAGTAATTGAAGCCTCCGCCCCACCGGTAATAATTACATCCGCATCGCCACGCTGAATAACCTTGAAAGCATCCCCTATGGCATTTGTTGATGTGGCACAAGCCGTAACCACACATTCATTAAATCCCTTTGCACCAAACTCAATAGCTATTCGTCCAGTAGCCATATTTGAAATCATCATGGGAATAAAAAACGGACTGACTCTTCCGGGTCCCTTATCAATATATACTCTGAACTGCTCTTCAAATGTTGTTATTCCTCCTATACCGGAACCTACAATAACACCGAACCTGTACGGATCAATTTTTTCACTATCGATTCCCGACATGTTATATGCCATTTTAGCCGCACACAATGCATATTGGGTATAGATATCCATTCTTTTGGCTTCTTTTTTATCAATAAACCTGGTAGGATCAAAGTCCTTAATTTCAGCAGCAACCTTTGTAGGCATACATGACACATCAAATTTTGATACTGTGGTTATCCCGCATTTTCCTTCCTTTATAGAGTTCCAAAACTCATTAATATCAGTACCTAATGCAGACACAACACCCATACCGGTTATAACTACACGCCTTTTCATTGTTTAACCTCCCTGCCTGTTACATCATAAGTATATATCCAAAGATTAATTATTGTATGTACCAATAATTAACATCAAAACCAACTCTGTGCAATACCCCAATTCATAAAAAAGTCCCTTTTTCAGGGACTTTTTTATGAATTATTCTTAATATACTCAACCACATCGCCTACTACTGAAATTTTCTCGGCCTCGCTATCAGGAATTTCGATGTCGAACTCCTCTTCCAAAGCCATTATCAATTCAACAATATCCAGTGAGTCAGCACCCAGATCGTCTATGAAAGATGATTCCATTGTAATCTCATCTTCATCAACGCCTAACTGCTCTGCTATAATCTTCTTTACCTTTTCGAACACTATCATTCACCTCCTTCCACAGGGGGTTTTGCATGATTAGAACCCTTCGTGTAAAACTGTATCGACTTAACCAAATAGTGTTACAATATGATATTATTACATTACTAACCCGCCGTCAATATGTATTACCTGACCTGTTACATAATCTGAGTCATCAGATGCCAAAAAACTAACCACATCCGCCACGTCTTCAGGCGTCCCAAACCTTTTCATGGGAATGTTATTCAAATAGTTTTCCTTAACATTGTCAGGTAAAACATCGGTCATCTTACTCATTATCACACCCGGTGCAACAGCATTACAGTTTATACCTCTTGATGCCAGTTCCTTGGCTGTCGACTTTGTAAGACCAATCATGCCGGCTTTGGCTGCTGAGTAATTGGCTTGCCCGACATTGCCCATAACCCCTGCAACCGAAGCAATATTAATAATTTTACCGCTTTTTTGTTTCAGCATAACTTTCGAAGCCGCTTTTGTACAAAGGAACGCACCCTTTAAATTGATATTTAAGACATCATCCCATTCCTGTTCAGTCATTCTCAGTATAAGGTTATCCCTTGTTATACCGGCATTGTTAACAAGTATGTCAACGCTTCCAAAAGCTTCAACAGCGGTTTTAACCATTGCCTCAGCATCCTCAAAATTTCTTACATCACCCTTTGTAACAGCAACATTTATTCCGGCTGCTTTAAATTCCTCCGCAGTTTGGTCAATGCTGTCCGAAGCAGGTATATCGTTTAGAACAATATTGGCACCCATGCTTCCCAACTTAAACGCAATTGCTTTGCCAAGACCTCTGCCTGAACCGGTTATAATTGCAGTTTTCCCCTTTAGTTTCATACTATTCACGTCTCCTTGCCATTAGTCTATTTGAATTCAGAAAGTGAACCCCACCTTCCTGTAATCTTTCAACAGCATATTTTTTATATTCTAATTTTCAAGCTCCCGAAGTGTATTGTTCAGAGATTCAATGTCTTCAACGTTAAGGACTCTGACATCCCGGCTTATTTTGCGTACAAAGCCGCTCAATACCTTTCCGGGTCCTATTTCAACAAAGGTACCGACGCCGTTTTCCAGCATTTTTCTTATTGAAGCCTCAAACAGTACCGAATTACTTACCTGTCTGATTAGAAGATCCTTAACTTTTGATTTATCTAAAATATATTCTGCATTCACATTTGCTACTACAGGAAATTGCATGTCATTCAAATTTATTTTTTCCAACTCAACAGCAAGTTTCTCACCTGCAGGCTTTAACATGCTGCAATGGAAAGGTGCACTGACAGGAAGCAGCATAGCCCGCTTTGCCTCCATATCCTTTGCAATCTCCACAGCCTTTTCCACAGCTTTTACCTCTCCTGCCACAACAACCTGCCCCGGACAGTTAAAGTTTGCCGGTTCCACAATTCCTTCCGTTGATGCTCTTTTACAGCACTCAATAACAGCCTCGGATTCAAGTCCAAGTATGGCAGCCATAGTACCTTTACCCACAGGAACCGCTTCTTGCATGAATTTTCCCCTTTTGCGAACCAGTGCCACTGCATCGGTAAACGTCATGGTCCCTGCCGCAACATGGGCAGAATACTCACCAAGACTCAATCCGGCAGCTACATCAGGCCTTATACCCCTTTGTAAAAGAGGCTGAAGACAAGCAATACTTGCAGTCAGAATCGTTGGTTGTGTATTTTCGGTTATTTTCAGTGTTTCATCGTCACCTTCAAAAACCATCTTTTTCACATCAAAACCCAAAGCTTCGGATGCCTGCTCAAATATAGAATCTGAAGCTTTATATTCCTCAGCTATCTGCTTTCCCATCCCTACATATTGGGCACCCTGCCCGGAAAATAAGAATGCCAGTTTTCCCATCATGTTCCCTCCAATATTGCAATAAATAAGGTATTACCTTTTTACGTTATTCTTCATGCTATTTATTCCATCGGATAACAGCAGATCCCCATGTCAGTCCGCCGCCAAAACCTACCAGAATTAAATTGTCTCCCTTGGAAAATAGTTTTTCTCTATAGGCTTCATCCAACCCCAAGGGTATGGATGCCGAAGAAATATTACCATACTTGTGAAGGTTCGTAAATACCTTTTCTTTCGGTACTTGAAGTCTCTTTGCCGCTCCCTCCAAAATACGGATATTGGCCTGATGAGGTATAATCAGCTTTATATCCTCCATGGAAAGACCAGAATCCTCCAAAACCCTGTACGCTCCATGTTCCATTATTCTTACAGCGAACTTGAAGACCTCACTGCCATCCATCCAAAGAACCTTCTTATTATCTCCTGTCCTTACTTCAATATCCTCAGGTCCTATATAGCAACACGGCAGGGTGAGATTTTTACCCAACTCACCGTCAGCACCGATATATGTGGTTATAACACCATAATCTTCTTCCACCGGACCAAACACAGCCGCTCCCGCTCCATCGCCAAAGAGTACACAAGTGTTTCTGTCCTCCCAATCCACTATTTTTGAGAGCCCTTCACATCCAATAACCAGTACATATTTGTAATGTCCTGATTTAATAAACTGGTTTGCCACCGTCATTCCATAAATGAATCCCGAACAAGCCGCATTAAGATCAAATGCCGCTGCCTTCCGTGCTCCGATCTTGCTTTGAACAATACAGGCCATTGACGGAGTCAGATAGTCAGGGGTCTCGGTAGCTACGATTATCAGGTCCAGTTCCTCTGCTGTTATTCCCGCATCGTCCAGGGCTTTCCTTGCTGCATCCACTCCCAATTTGTATACTGGGGTATTATCATCCATAATTCTCCTTTGAGATATTCCGGTTCTTTTTGAAATCCATTCATCCGATGTATCTACCATTTTTTCCAGATCATAGTTTGTAAGTACCTTTTCAGGCACACTGCTGCCTAATCCCAGAATTCCACAATTATAAGTCGTGCTCAATCTCTTCAACCTCCATATTAACAAACTCTTCCCTAATTTTGTCGATAACCTTAGTTTTTGCAAATTTGCTGGCCTTAATCACTACATTCTTAATTGTTCTGGCGTTTGAGCTGCCATGACTTTTCAAAACAAGACCGTTAACCCCAAGGATCGGAGCACCCCCCTGAACATCAGCATCCATAACTTTTTTAAATTGCTTCATTTCCTTCTTAATCATCAAAGCCGAAAGCTTTGTTTTTATATTTTTTAAGTAAATGTCCTTTAGCATTCCGATAAGAAACGAAGCAGCACCCTCATAGAACTTTAACATTACATTCCCTGCAAAACCGTCACATACAACCACATCAACATTGCCCAAAGGCACATCATTTCCCTCAACATTTCCGGCAAAGTTTATATTGGCTTCAGACAGCAAAGCATATGCATGCTTTAGCGTCTCATTACCCTTTCCTACCTCAGCCCCTATGTTAAGCAAGCCAACCTTTGGGTTATCAATCCCCAGCATTTCTTTCATGTATATGGAACCCATAACACCAAACTGTAAATAATTAATTGGCTTGCAGATGGTATTCAGTCCTGCATCCATTATCAGCCCATTCCCTTTCTTTGTGGGAACAATAGCCGCAATTGCAGGCCTGTCAACCCCTTTCACTCTGCCAACTATGAATAATGCACCCGCCATCAAAGCCCCGCTGTTGCCGCATGACAGGAAAATATCACCCTGTCTTTCCTTCAACAGCTTAAAACCGACAACCATGGAAGAATCCTTCTTGCTCTTAATTGCCTTTGTTGGAGTATCCTCTACTGTTATAACCTCAGAGGCATGATGAATCTTTATGCGAGATTGATCATAAGTCCTTTTGCTCAATATTTCCCTGATTTTGTCCTCATTACCGATTAGTAATATATCAAAACCCTCAGCCTCACCAACAGCATCCAAACATCCGTTTACAATAGCCTCCGGTGCATTATCTCCACCCATTGCATCAACCAATATAACCAAAGTAACTTCACTCCCAATATCAATAGTAATCTATCAATATAAATTACTATGAATACTATATTTTTTCAAGGGATACCAAAATAAATTTGCCTCTGAAACTCTCGACCTGTTTCTCCGAAATTTTCACCCATACTATATATTTATTATCCTTTACCTTTTTAACCTCTGCCTTTGCTACAAGCTTGCTTCCTGCATATACAGGCGTCTTATACTTGATATTTGCCACCCCTACCAATGCCACGTGTGCATCTATAACAGCGATTGCAAGGGATTCGGCAAGGGAATAAATATAATGGCCCTGGATAATCCTTGTTTTTTCAAAAGCCATACTCTCATTGGTCTCAAGTATTGAAATTCCGCCCTGTCCCAGAGTAAGATCAACAAGTTCTCCTACAATATCTTTGCTCTTTA
>DAOOJC010000032.1:0-9172 GCA_035384905.1 Acetivibrio sp.
GTGAAGACATATGATGCTTATGAAGACGTGGAGAAGTATGCGGCAGTGGTTGATTTAAAGACCATTGAGGAGAATGATTATAACCTGAATATCAGCAGGTATGTGGATACGACGGAAGAAGAGGAAGAAGTGGATATTGAGTTGGTATTGCAGGAAATAAGGGAATTGAAGACGAATATAGCAGATACAGAAGAGAAGTTGAATGTGTATTTACAAGAGCTGGGGTTTGAAGTTATTTAAGGGAGTAGAAGATATTATGGAGGAAGTATATAGCAAAACAGAATTAGAAAAGATACCCAATGGATGGCAAGTTAGAAAATTCAGTGATGTTATTGAGAAAATCGTTGGTGGAGGGACTCCATCCCGAAAAATTCCACAATATTTTTATGGGGATATACCTTGGGCAACTGTGAAAGATTTAGATAACAGTTTCTATAAATATGACACTATTGAACATATCAGTTTAGATGCGGTTGAAAATAGTGCAACAAATGTTATTAATAGTAACAAAATTATTATTGCTACAAGGATGGGTTTGGGTAGAGGATTTATTAATAAGGTTCCAATGGCGATTAACCAAGATTTAAAAGGAATTTATCTAAAAGATAATATGAGTACGGAGTTTTTGATGTTTTGGTATTTATATAATAGAAGCAATATTGAAATGATGGGAAAAGGTTCAACAGTAAAAGGTATTAGACAAGAAGAATTAAAAGAAATGCCAATTCTAGTGCCGCCACTTAAAGAGCAGCAAAAAATAGCAGACATCCTATCTATTGTAGATGAACAAATAGAACAAACTGATGCTTTAATTGAAAAGACAAAAGAATTGAAAAAAGGATTAATGCAGAGGTTATTAACAAAAGGGATTGGACATACGGATTTTAAAAAGACGGAAGTTGGGGAGATACCTGTTGAGTGGGAAGTTAAGAAATTAGGGGAAGTTACTGAAATAATTAGCGGAGGGACACCAAATACTAAGGTTGAGGAGTATTGGCGTAATGGAGATATTTGTTGGGCTACACCGACCGATATAACTTCTAGTGGTAAATATATACGCAAAACAGAAAAGCATATAACCGAAAAAGGTCTAAAGAATAGTTCTGCCAATTTGCTACCTATTGGTAGTATCTTAATGACTAGTAGGGCAACTATAGGGGAGAGATGCATAAATACTGTTCCTATGGCTACAAACCAAGGATTTAAGTCTTTTATATGTAGAGAGCAAGTAATATTAAATGAGTTTTTATATTACTTAATTGAAATTATTAAACCTATATTTATTAGACTGGCAGGAGGAAGCACCTTCTTAGAAATATCTAAGAAACAAGTTGAAGAGCAAAAAATACAAGTTCCTCCAATAGAAGAGCAGAAAAAAATAGCATTCATCTTATCAGTAATTGATATTAAATTGGAAGATTATCAAACCAAAAAACAAAAACTACAAACCTTAAAACGAGGCCTTATGCAGAAGCTACTTACAGGTAAAATCAGAGTAAAAGTATCATAGGGGGCGACAGCATGTCTTATCTTGGGAATGAGGAAACACTTGTAGAATTGCCGGCAATCCAATATTTACAGGACAAGCTGGGATATCGGTTTATCCATGGAGACCTGTTGACTCCCGAAAAGGGAGAAAGGGATTCATACACGGAAGTAATCCTTGTCAACAGGCTTGAAAAGGCACTTAAAAGAATCAATCCATGGATGAATATAGACAGTATCAATAAGACTATTCGCTATTTGACTAGGCCTGAGAACTTGGGAGCATCATTGCTTGAAATAAATGAAAAGATTTACGATGCAATGGTTAACTTAAACTATGCGTTGGAACAGGCTGTGGGCGGAAGCAGGCAGAAGAAATTCCATACAGTAAAGTTTATCGATTGGGCTAATATCGATAACAATGAATTTATAGTTACAAGGCAATTCAAAGTACAAGGACCCAGTGAAAAAATCATTCCCGATATTGTGATATTTATAAACGGTATACCGGTTGTTGTCATTGAGTGCAAGTCCCCGTTTTTGGAAAAAAGCAAGAATGAGAACATGGGTAAGTATGAGGCATTTACCCAACTGAGAAGATATATGAATTTGAGAAACTCAGATATTCTAGAAGGTGCTCCCAGGCTTTTCTATACAAACTTTTTTACTTGTATTCTAAATAAATACCATGGATATATAGGCACTATCAGTTCGGGATACGGGTACTATCTTGAGTGGAAAGACCCTTATCCTTTTACCAAAAATCAGATTGATGATGTTGAAAACAGCGGACAGAATGTTTTGCTTCAAGGAGTATTGGAAAAGAACAATCTGATGGACATTATGCGAAATTTTATTTTATTTGAAGCTGATGAGGATTCGGGAACAAGGATTAAAAAGATCTGTAGATACCAGCAGTTTAGAGCGGTAAACAAGGCATTGCAAAGGTTGGTCAACGGTAAGGATGCCCTGTCTCGCGGAGGGGTTATATGGCACACCCAGGGGTCAGGGAAATCTCTAACAATGGTATTTCTTGCCCGGAAAATCAGAAGAACTCCCGAATTAATTGATGCCACCATTGTGATTGTTACCGATAGAATAGATTTGGATAAGCAAATATACAACACATTTGTAAGGACTCTTTCGAGCATTACCACACCGGTAAGAGCTGATAGTGTGGCACAAATGAAAGAATTGCTGTCTAGGGCACAGCCGCAAATTATTATGACAACCATTCAAAAGTTCCAGAGTGAAAAAGATGATAAGGAAATTTTAAAGGACAACAATCAGGAATCGGTGTTGGTGTTTGAAAAAGAATTTCCGGTGTTGACTGTAAAATCCAATGTAATTGTTCTCGCTGACGAAGCACACAGGAGTCAATATAAAGGTATGGCTAAAAACATGAGGGATGCCCTCCCCAATGCGGCATTCCTTGGCTTTACCGGAACACCTATTGACAGGGAGGATAAATCCACACCAAGGACCTTTGGCTCATACATTGATAAATACACCATTCAGCAGGCGGTAGATGACGGAGCAACGGTAAAGATTGTATACGAAGGAAGAAAGCCGGAGCTTCAAATAAAAGCGGATACCCTTGAGGAACTTTTTAATCAAGCCTTTGAAGACAAAACGGAAGAAGAAAAGGAAGCTATAAAGCAAAAGTATGCAAACAAAACTACAGTTGTTGAAGCGGATGACAGGATTGAAGATATTGCAAAAGATATGCTTTTGCATTACAAAGAACAGGTATATCCCAATGGGTTCAAGGCTCAGGTTGTATGTGTGTCCAGAGGGGCATGTGTTAAGTATTATAATGCTCTGAACAAATACATGGAAGAAATCATGGGTGAGTCACTGGAAGTAAAAATTATATTTTCGGGAAACCTCAATGATCCGTCGCATTTGAAAGAGCGTTTTACAACTAAAGCAGAACAGGATGCCATTATAAGCAGATTTAAAAAGCCCATAGATAAGGACAAGCTATGTTTCCTTATAGTTAAGGATATGCTTTTGACGGGCTTTGATGCTCCAATAGAGCAGGTAATGTACCTTGACAGGCCGTTAAAAGAGCACAACCTTTTACAGGCAATTGCGAGGGTTAACAGAACATGTGGAGAAAAAAAGAAATGTGGATATGTTGTGGATTATTTCGGTATTTCAAACTTCCTTGAGGAGGCTTTGCTGATATTTGACAAGGAAGAACTGGGACAGCCGATGCAATCCATGGACGGTATTTATAAGCAGATGCTGTCTTATCGGGAATCCGTTATGGGAATGTTTACAGGGATAGATAAAAATAATCTGGATGCACTGGTAAAGGTGCTGGAGCCTGAAGATAAAAGGGCGGAATTTGAGCTTGCATATAAAAGGTTTGCGAGTACAATGGAACAAATACTTCCTAACCATGTTCCCATGGAAAACATCAATGATTTGAGATGGCTCTCGTACATCCGTGCCGCTGCAAAGGCAAGATTTGAGCCTCAAAAGGATTTGGACATATCTGATTGCGGAGAAAAGGTAAAGAGTATTATAAACGACCATTTAAAATCTTTGGGTGTAATACAGTGGATAAGCCCAATAACATTGTTTGATTCGGATTTTCACAATAAAGTTAGAACATTGAAGTCCGATGAATCCATGGCATCGGCTATGGAACATGCAGTGGAACATATAATTTACGTTAAAATGGACGACAACCCTGTATACTATACAAGTTTGTTGGAAAAGTTACAAAAGATATTGGATGAAACCAAAAACAACTGGATAGAGAGAAAAAAGAAATTAGAAGAATTTATCAATAGGGATGTTAAAACCGGTGAAATTGAGGAAGCAGATGCATTGGGACTTACGAAGAAAGAGTATGCTTTCTTTGAGACCGTTAGAAAGCATTTGTCTGATTCCGATGATTTAAAATCAAAGGGAACGAAAGAAAATGTGGCATTATTCATAACTGAAGAAGTGATTGAACTGTCAAAAGATATTGCAAAAAACGTTGCAGATATTGTGCAAAAGAACTATATGATAGACTGGGTTAATAACCAGGCAAAGTCGTCTGAGATAGAGCGGCAGATATTTATGCTTTTAAATACGAAATATTTTAAGAAGATAAAAATGACAGACAGAAAAAAGCTTGTACAGCCGTTATTACAGCTTGCAAAAAAACATTTTGCCAATTTGGAATAGAGGGAAATATATGCGGTTATCCATACGGTATGGGACAAAGATAATAGAATTTGATGTGGAATATAAAGAAAGAAAGACAATGGAAATTAGTGTTGAGCTGCCGGATAAGGTATCTGTAGTGGCACCTTTGGGAACAACCCAAGAGGTTATAGAATACAAAGTCAAAAGCAAAGCGGCGTGGATTGTTCAAAAACTGTATACCTTTAGGGATATGGAATATAGAAGAATTCCCCGGGAATATGTAAATGGGGAATCCTTTATGTATTTAGGGCGGAATTATTCTCTGCAAATTCAAGTAGATGAGAATGTTAAAAAGCCGGAAGTGAGGTTATATCAAGGAAAGTTCCATGTTATTGCACCAAGTAAAAATGAAGATATGATTAAGCAGGCAATGGAAGAGTGGTACAGAGAAAAGACACGGGAAAAGGTGTTGGAGAGGGTACAGTACTATCAGCATTTTTTTAAGAAGAGGCCTTATGATGTAAAAGCGAAAGAACAGAAAAAACGCTGGGCAAGCTGCACTTCCAAGGACGAATTGTTGTTCAATTGGAGGTGCGTTATGGCTCCCTCCTATGTGCTGGACTATATTGTTGTGCATGAAATGTGCCATATGTATTATAAGAACCATTCCCAGGAATTTTGGGATATGTTGGCTGCAATAATGTCGGACTATGAGAGGCGTAAGGAGTGGCTGAAAAAATACGGTGTCAGAATGGATTTGTGATTTATTGATAAGGATGAGGTGGAGGGCTATTGGATGGGAAAAGTAATTACAAATAATTCTATATTTTTTATAAATTTATGAAGGAGAGGAAAAGACTATATAGAATATATACTTATAAATTGTAAACTTATTAGAATTTAGAAGCACTTTAATGTCAATTGCTGCTACTGCTTCGGATAAATGATCCAAAGTTGCTTTAGTTCCATATTCGTTTGCAAAAAAGAGGTAAGAAAGAGTAATGGTTATGAGTGTAGGATCTTAAGTTTTTTAAAAAGATAAAAAAGTCTTGACGCAATATGCCTAAACATAAGTACTGGGATGTCCTCATATTTGTTGTTAATAGACATGCTGTTGATATTATGGAAAAATTATAAATTGAATTTGATAGATTATTATGTTTTTGCTAATAAATTCTAAAGAGTTCTTCTTTATAAATCCATGGAGAAGAATCAAGTATGTAAATAGATGGGGGGAGGGATAATTTGGAATACAAGGTAACAATATCAGATGGTACTGTATTAGAAAAAAGTATACAACATGTTTCTTATATTGTGTATCCACCTGATGATTATGATATTAGAAGAAACTATCCAAGAAACTCAATGGTAATTTCAGGGATAATTGACATTGGTGAGGGAACTGTGGGGCTTTACAAGTGGGCTTTAATTCCGGGAACTAACAAGGAGTGCTATAAAGATGTTACAGTAGAACATTTTTATGCTGGTCAGTTGGTGAGCAAGGTAAAGTTTAGTAAAGCATTTGTAGTAGACTACTCCGAAAGCTATTCCAATAGCGAAGGTGTAGGATATTTTACGATTTATCTAAGACAATTTGCAGGGATGGATATTGAACATAGTAATGAAATATCTCAAGAACAACAGAAAAAATATCAGGAACAGGTCCAAACAAATATAGAGCAAACGTCAGAACTCGAAAAGGCTGAACCTAAAATAAGTAGTGCCGTTAGCCTTGACAATGTTAATAATGTTAATTCAAAGCCTGTTATGCGTATTACAGACAGATTAAAAAATCAAAAAGACCCTGATACATTGTTAACTAAAGAAGAAGTAAAACTAAGATATGCTAAAGAAATAGAGGCATCTAAAGAAGCATATAAAAGAGCAATAGATATGGCTAAGAAGAAGAAAGTAAAGGGTTGTGTTGCTTCAAACGGAAAAATAACTTTGAGTGGGTTTGATGGAAAAACAACGAAAGCCCCTGAAGGGTTTGCACGAGTACCATTGGATACAATGTTTGATTACTGTAAAAAGATAGGACATGAATTGCCTCCAAAAGTACCTGCCTTTTATGATAATGGGAGAGAAGGAAGTTATTTTGCTTGCCATGCAGAAAAACAATTGTCTCTTTTAACCGATGAACCTATAGGTATTTCAAGGGATATGTGTCCTGACTGTGTTGAATATTTCAAGAAACATGCAGCATATACAAATCAGGTTAAGATAACAGCTGACCCTAAAAAGACAAGAATATTTTTTCCTGATGGAAGAGTAGAGGAATTTTAGGAAGGATGAAATATTATGACAAATGAACTGGTTCAATTACTTAATAAAGCAAAAGATGAGTTGAATAAAAACCCTAAAGGTCAATTGGTTCTACCTTTAAGAAAAGAAATATACAGGTTAATGGGTGAGCGTATTGAGGATAATGAAGGGCACGCTATAAAAACTGAAGGTTATTTCCGCAGACTGAAACTTGCTGTTTTGTGTGTTAATCATGTTTTGTCGATATGGGAAAATGTGATGCCTAATGATAATACTCCTGCTAATCTTTTAAAGAGCATAAATGATTACTTGTCAGGGAAGAAGGATTGGGATTGCTTATGGGAGGAACAGAATGATTTTTGGGCAGTATTGGACAACTACTTGTGCGATGGAAATGATTATGGTAATTCGATTTATGTAGGACATGCCTCAATCAATGCTGTAATGGTTGCACTCAATGATGAGGATTTGGGAGGAGAAGATTATATTAATATATTTGATGAAGATTTGGACCCATATACATGGGATACTGCTTTTTATGCTTCTCTTGCCTATTCCGAAAATGAATCGTATGATGAAGAAACTAAGATACAAAAAAGGCGGGAGTTTTGGTTATGGTATCTTAATGAAGGTGTTATGAAAGCATATAACATCTAATCGCTGAGAATATAGTAAAATTTTTTCAGATAACTTGTTATTAATTATTTATTATTTGTATTAATTTGACGATAAAGCTAGTAGAAAAATTAACAGTCGTAATTAAAATTGGAAGAACTGTAGCAGGAAACAGCTTTAAGCTTGAATGTTCCGCAAATAGGTAATGCGGTAGACTAAGCTGTCGGAAGCATTTTAGTGCATTCTACGAAATACTATGAACCTGTAAAAAAACAAAACGAGGTGAATTATATGACGAATTTATATGAGTTCAAATCGGATGAAAGGTTTAAAGAACTTTCTTCTAATGTAATAAGCTTAGTTGAAAAGTTGGACAATGTATTGCATAACAAAGGATATATATATAAAGGCGTATGGAGAAATGATGAAGAGCCGGGAGGAAAGGTCTTCATATTTGAAGTTGAACGAAGAAAAGGGAGAAGAAAAAATTTAATAACGTTAAGGCCCACAAATCCTATTTAAAAGTTGAAGTATATTGGGGTCAGTATGATAAGAACTATTTTGATGTAAACAGTGTAGATAATATACCGGACAAATTACTTGATGAAATTGATGAAATGTATAACATGATTGCTTATTAAGTAAGAGGAAATATTCGGGAAAAGATGCATAGGGCAATATAATATAACCGGTGGCGGGAAGTCATTTTCAGAATGTGCGTTTTGTAATAATGCTAACCGCCATGGTTTACCGTTAAACAGGGTAGCAACAGTGCTACCCTGTTTTGCGTTGGTGTCAGCCAATAAACCCCTAGCTATGCTAGGGGAGCCAATGCGCTTTAGCTTCAAGTAGAAAAATAAAAGCCTCCAATGTTAAAATAGTGTGGGTTTGCCAACCACATTACAAAACAGAGGAGGGTCCCAAATGGACAAAAATACTTTATCACATACCACATGGGAATGCAAATATCACTTGGTTTTTGTAGCGAAATATCGTAGACAAGTGATCTATGGAAAGATTAAACAAGATATTGGAAGAATACTTAGAGAATTATGTGAAAGAAAAGGTATAGAAATAATAGAAGCGGAGTTATGTAAGGATCACATACACATGCTTGTGAGAATACCACCGAAATACAGCGTATCTGAAATAATGGGATACTTGAAAGGTAAAAGTTCACTAATGATATTTGACAGGCATGCAAACTTAAAATACAAATACGGAAACAGACATTTTTGGTGCAGAGGTTATTACGTCGATACAGTAGGAAAAAATGCAAAGAAAATTGAGGAGTATATCAGAAAGCAGCTACAAGAAGATATAGCAAATGACCAAATAAGTCTAAAAGAGTATATGGACCCGTTTACGGGTGAGCAGGTAAAGAAACGCAAGTAGTTAACCGCTTTAGCGGTAGCATGTAAATTAAATGCGGTTGGCAAACAATTCAATGAGCCTTTAGGCTCAAGCAGGTATCATGCCCTTATAGGGCAAGTGCAAACCACCCGCTAAGCGGGTGGTCATGATTTGGTGGGCCTTCAGGGACTCGAACCCCGGACCAACCGGTTATGAGCCGGTTGCTCTAACCAACTGAGCTAAAGGCCCGTTTGGCTCCTCAAGTTGGACTCGAACCAACGACCCTGCGGTTAACAGCCGCATGCTC
>DAOOJC010000033.1:0-9162 GCA_035384905.1 Acetivibrio sp.
GCTTAAGATAATCGGAAAAGAGATTGATGATGAGTACATAGCAAGACTGAAGACCCTTACCGTGAATCCCGAAATTTCAAAGGAAATCGGCCGCAGCTTTAAAATTGTGTATACACCTTTGCATGGTGCAGGTAATAAACCGGTAAGGAGAATACTTAAGGAAACCGGATTTGAAAATGTAATTGTTGTTAAGGAACAGGAGCTTCCGGACCCTGAGTTTTCCACTGTAGAGTATCCCAATCCGGAGGAGAGGGATGCCTTTAAGCTTGCTATCGAACTGGCAAAGAAAGAGAATGTGGATCTTATTATTGGGACTGACCCGGATAGTGACAGGGTCGGTGTTGTGGTTAGAAATAAGGAAGGAGAATATATAGTTCTGACAGGTAACCAGACAGGATGCCTCTTGCTTGAGTACATATTGTCCCAGAAAAAAAGAAGGGGAGAGCTGCCCGAAAATGGATTTGTAGTTAAGACCATAGTTACAACCGAGCTTGCCAGGGAAATTGCCAGCGATTATAACGTTGAGCTTATTGAGGTTTTGACCGGATTTAAGTTTATCGGAGAAAAAATCAAGCAGTTGGACGAGTTTGGTGATATGAAATACCTGTTTGGATTTGAAGAAAGCTATGGTTATCTGGCCGGTACCTTTGCAAGGGATAAGGATGCTGTTGTTGCTTCGATGCTTATTGCGGAGATGGCGGCATATTACAAATCCAGGGATATGACACTGTACGAAGGTTTGCTTGAACTGTTTGAAAAGTATGGGTATACTCTTGAAGGAATTTCTTCATTTACCCTCCAGGGGAAAGAAGGTATAGAAAAAATAAAGTCGGCTCTGGAAAGCCTTAGAGAAAATAAAACTGTAACGTTTGGAGTATATGAGGCAATTACGGTAAGGGATTATTTGACGGGTGAGAGGTATTCGGTTGCTTCGGGGCAAAAAGAGGAACTGACGCTGCCTGAATCCGATGTATTATATTATGAGTTGGATGAAGGATGTTGGTTTGCTATAAGGCCTTCGGGTACAGAGCCTAAAATTAAAATTTATTATGGTGTAAAAGAGAGTACTATGGATAAGGCTAAGGAAAAACTTAAGCACTTGCAGGAAAATGTACTTTCTGTGATTGAAAAACTGCTTTTTGATTAATATTTTTCTTTACATTATTAAAAACCCACGACGGAGTATTAATGTACTTCGTTTTTTTGTTATGTTATAATAAAAAGCAAAAGCTACAAAGGGTGATATAAGTGCAAAGGTTTGTACACCTCCACGTTCATACGGAATACAGCCTGCTGGACGGTGCAAACAGGATAAAAGACCTGATAAAACGCACAAAAGAGCTGGGAATGGACAGTATAGCCATAACAGACCATGGTGTTATGTATGGAGTGGTTGATTTTTATAAAGAAGCAGTAAATAACGGTATTAAACCTATTCTTGGGTGCGAAATATATACTACGGCAGGATCGAGGTTTGACAAAAAGCCCGGGCGGGATTCGGATCCTGGTCATATGGTTCTTTTGGCTAAAAACAACGTAGGATACAGGAATTTGATGAAAATCGTTTCCATAGGTTTTACCGAAGGGTTCTACTATAAGCCGAGGGTTGACATGGAGGTGCTCGAAAAATACAGTGAAGGACTGATTGCATCTAGTGCCTGCCTTTCCGGGGATATACCCAAGGCAATTTTAAATAACAATTACAAGCAGGCAAAAGAGATTGCATTGAAATTGAACAGCATTTTCGGACAGGATAATTTCTACCTTGAACTTCAGATAAACGGCATAGAAGAGCAGAACATTGTCAACCAACAGCTTATAAAGCTTGGAAGAGAGACCGGCATACCGCTTATTGCGACCAACGATGCTCATTATTTACGCCGGGAGGATGCGAGGGCCCATGAGATCTTGCTTTGTATTCAGACCGGAAAAAACATAAATGACGAAGATCGCATGATGTTTTCTTCCGATGAATTCTATATCAAATCTCCCGAAGAAATGGAGGAGATGTTTAAAAACATACCCGAAGCTGTCTCTAATACAGTTAGGGTTGCACAAATGTGCAATGTCGAGTTGGAATTTGGTAAATTGCATCTCCCAAAGTTCAATGTGCCTCAAGACAGGGAACCTTACGAATATTTAAGGTCCCTTTGTTATGATGGGTTTGAAAGAAGATACAAAGAAGAGGAAAGGGACGAGATTAAGAGAAACAGGCTTGAGTATGAGCTGTCTGTTATAAAGCAAATGGGTTATGTGGATTACTTCCTTATTGTAGGGGATTTTATTAGGTATGCCAAAGAAAAAGGAATAATGGTAGGTCCCGGAAGGGGTTCGGCAGCGGGAAGCCTTGTGGCTTACTGCCTTGAAATCACAAATATTGATCCAATTAGGTACAACTTGCTTTTTGAAAGGTTTCTAAATCCCGAAAGGATAAGTATGCCGGATATCGACATAGACTTCTGCTATGAAAGAAGGCAAGAGGTAATAGATTATGTAGTGGAAAAGTATGGAGAAGACAGGGTTGCACAGATAATTACATTTGGTACGATGGCGGCGAGGGCTGTAATAAGAGATGTGGGCAGGGCTCTTGATATGCCCTATGGAGATGTGGATGCTATTGCAAAAATGATTCCCTTTCAGCCCGGTATGAACATTGACAAGGCTTTAGAACTCAATCCCGAATTAAAGCAGCGGTACAATGAAGACGACAGGGTAAGGGAATTGATAGATATGGCCAGATTGCTTGAAGGAATGCCAAGACATACTTCCACTCATGCGGCCGGAGTAGTTATATCCAAAGATCCCCTTACGGAATATGTTCCTTTACAAAAGAGTGAGGACAGCATAACAACTCAGTTTACCATGGGGCTTTTGGAGGAAATGGGTCTTCTTAAAATGGATTTTTTAGGCTTACGAACCCTAACGGTAATAAGGGATGCAGTAAGTCTTATTAAAAAGAATTACGGTAAGGATATTGAAATTGACGAGCTTAAAATGGATGATGCAAAAGTGTTTAAGCTTATCGGAGAGGGTAGAACCTCAGGGGTGTTTCAATTGGAAAGTGCAGGAATGATTCAATTTATGAAGGAGCTTCAGCCTTCATCTTTTGAAGATATAATAGCAGGTATTTCGCTATACCGCCCGGGACCAATGGATCAGATTCCAAGATATATTAAAAATAAACGGAATCCCGAATATATAAAATATGATCATCCCCTCTTGGAGGGTATATTGGATGTTACTTACGGCTGCATGGTTTATCAGGAACAGGTTATGCAGGTGGTTCGTGAACTTGCGGGCTATTCCATGGGAAGGTCTGATTTAGTAAGACGAGCGATGTCCAAAAAAAAGGTCAATGTAATGGAACAGGAAAGAAAAAATTTTATTCATGGAATAGATGACGATAAGGGAAATATTATAGTAATAGGGGCTGTCAGAAACGGCGTAAATGAAGAGACTGCAAACAAGATATTTGACGAGATGATGGATTTTGCCAGTTATGCTTTCAACAAGTCTCATGCGGCAGCATATGCCGTTGTCGCTTATCAGACTGCATGGCTGAAGTGCTATTATCCCGTTGAGTTTATGGCGGCATTATTAAACAGCTTTTTGGGAAACAGCGATAAGGTATCCCAGTATATATATGAGTGCAGGAAGCTTGGAATTGAAGTATTGCCTCCCGACATTAACGAGAGCGATGTTAGGTTTACTGTTGTTAACGGGAAAATAAGGTTTGGTATGGCTGCGGTTAAAAACGTCGGAGAGAATGCTGTTAAAACAATTATTCACGAAAGAAGCAATGGGGGAAACTTTAAAAGCTTAAGAGAATTCCTTGAAAGAATTGACGGAAAGGATGTTAACAAAAGGTGCGTTGAAAGCCTTATAAAAAGCGGAGCCTTTGATTCTATGGGTATATTCAGGTCGAAGCTTATTGCTGTATATGAAAAGATGATGGACGGCATATCCCAGACAAGGAAGAAGAACATGGCGGGGCAGCTTTCGTTATTTGATGTGTCAACTAACGGGGGCAGCGAAAACGATAACAGCACAAGGGGACTTTTTGACGATGATAACGACCAGTATCCCGATATTAAGGAATATCCCAGCAAGATGATTTTATCCATGGAGAAGGAAATGTTGGGACTATATATATCCGGGCATCCTTTGAGCGAATTTGAAAAGGAAATTGCACAGCAGGTAAATATATTCAGTTCCGATTTGAATACCGGACAGGATGAGTCGGAAGAAGCTATTGTCAACGATGAATCGAAAAATTTATACGATGGTATGAATGTTACTGTTGGCGGAATAATTACATCAAAAAAAACAAAAACTACAAAGAATAATAATTTGATGGCTTTTTTAACTCTGGAGGACTTATACGGGACGATGGAAATTATTGTTTTTCCGTCGATATTTGAAAAGTATTCAAAGCTTATAGAAATTGAAAATATTGTTTTAATTAGTGGACGGATAAGTATAAAAGAAGAGGAACAGCCAAAAATAATATGCGAAGAAGTTAGTCCGTTGAGAAAGACAGTTTCGCACAAACTATATTTAAAAGTGAACAATGATGCGGACAGTGAACTGATGGAAACGGTTTTTTGCATATTGAAGTTTTTTGGAGGAAACACTCCGGTGTGCATGTATGACGAGCATCAAAAGAAGGTTAAGGTAATGGAAAGAGATTATTGGGTAAGCCTTAATGACGTGGTTTTAGACGAATTAAAAACAGTGCTTGGGGATGAAAATGTAAGGGTTTCATAAGTTGTTGCCCAAATTCCATATTGATTTTTGTTTAAAATTAATATATAGTTATGTCGAGGTGGTTTTAGTTGGATTGGGATATTGAGAAGATATTTGGAGATTTTGTCTTAATAAAGGCTGAGGAAAATGGAGTAAATATTATTGGTCTTACCAGGGGCAAGGATACGAAGTTCCATCATACTGAAAAGCTGGATAAGGGTGAAGTTCTTATAGCCCAGTTTACCGATAATACTTCTGCTATAAAAATTAGGGGGAAAGCTAGAATAGTTTGTCGGCATGGAGAAGTGTATTCCGGTGAATAACTGAAAAAGGGGCGTGTTTTATATGTGGACAGTGGTGTATATGGCTCAGAGCAAGGAGATTGCCACTCAGATGCAGGATTTTTTGGCGAATGAAGGTATTCTGGTAAAGTTAAGACCTATTAGCAAGAATCATGAGAATAATGATAACTATTTTGAGGTTCTGGTACCGGAAGCTGAAGTTGAAGAGGCACATAGCGTGATTATTGAAAAGGGATATTAAAAAACTGGTTAGTTAAATGCTTTTTTGATAAATAAGTTTAGTACGATAGGGACTATCGGATATTAAGCCTGTGGAGATTGCAAGGTCTGGGAAGCAGGAATCCTGTCATATTAGTGGTGGGAAGTTCAATATCCCGTGTTTAATTAAAAACACGGGTTTAATATTATATGCGGGTTTATAATACATTAAGGAGGCCAATTATGGGTGGTGTAAAAACAATTGGTGTTTTAACAAGCGGCGGAGATGCACCGGGAATGAATGCAGCCATAAGAGCGGTGGTTAGAACAGGACTTTACTATGGATTTAAGGTAATTGGAATAAGAAAGGGTTATGAAGGACTTATCCATGGAGATATTCAAGAAATGACGGCAAGGTCTGTCGGAGATATAATCCATAGAGGAGGAACTATTTTACAGACAGCCCGGTCACCGCAGTTTAAAACAGAGGAAGGTTTAAAAAAGGCCATGTCTATGGCGAAGGTTTTTAGTATCGATGCAATCGTTTCGATTGGCGGTGACGGTTCTTTCAGGGGAGCCAGAGACTTAAGCAAGCTGGGGATGAATGTTATAGGGATTCCCGGGACGATTGATAATGATATTGCCTGTACGGACTACACTATTGGTTATGATACAGCCATGAATACTGTTCAGGATGCAATAGATAAAATTCGGGATACAGCTTATTCCCATGAGAGATGCAGCGTGCTTGAGGTTATGGGAAGACATGCCGGATATATTGCCGTAAATGTCAGTATATCGGGAGGAGCAGAGGCAGTTGTGTTGCCTGAAAAAGCTTTAGATGTGGATACAGATGTAATTAAGCCTATAATTGAGGGTAGAAACAGGGGTAAAAAACACTATCTCGTCATAGTTGCCGAAGGTGTTGAAGGAAAAGCAATTGAGATAGCGAAGGAGATTACAGAAAAAACTGGCATTGAGGCCAGAGCAACAATACTGGGACATATTCAGCGCGGAGGAAGTCCTACTGTTCATGACAGGGTAATGGCAAGTGTTATGGGAGCCAAGGCCATTGAGATTCTAAAAGAAGGCAAAAGTAACAGAATAATAGCATTTAAAGACAATCAGGTAATAGATCTGGATATTGACGAGGCATTAGGAATGCAGAAAACCTTGCCGGAAGAATTGATTCAGCTTAGTAAAATGTTGTCGTTATGATGTAAGAAAATTTTCTTAGAACGAGAAATCTTTTAAACTGAAGTGTTATAATGAGGTTGAATGCTTGCTTACTCAAGCGGCGGATTGTCCTTACTTCGTTGAAATGCAGGTGGAAACAGTGTTTATATCGGAAACAGAAATTATTGTAAGGTATGCTGAAACCGATCAGATGGGAATTGTTCATCATTCCAATTATCCCGTCTGGTTTGAGGCAGCAAGAACAGATTTTATCAATAAAATGGGAATGTCCTATTCTCAAATAGAAAAAAGTGGCTTTTTACTACCTTTGATTGAGCTTAACTGTAAATATAAAGGGTCTGCAAGGTATGAGGATAGGATAGTAATAAGAACCAGAGTGAAGGCAATATCATACTCGAGGCTTACATTTTCTTACGAAGTCTTCAGACACGGTGAGGATTCATTATTAACCTCGGGTGAGACGATGCATGTATGGACAGACAAAGGGCTTAGGCCTTTGAACATAAAAAAACATGCTCCGGATATTTATGAATTATTGTCCAAGGCAACTCAATAAAGTGGGATTTAAATATTTTTAACAGGTGGTGGCTGAGTGAACATTCCTAATATATTAACTGCTATAAGGCTCATACTGATTCCGTTTTTTGGGTATTACCTTTTCGACAAGCAGTATTCTGTTGCGGTTTTATTGTTTTTACTCGGAGGAATTACCGACGTTTTGGATGGGGTAATTGCCCGGAAGTTTAATATGGTAACGTCATGGGGGAAGCTGGCTGATCCTCTGGCAGACAAACTAATGCAACTGACGGCACTGTCAATTCTCACAATACAGAAAATTATACCGTTGCCGGTATTGATAATTGTTGTTGCAAAAGAAACGTTCATGGTTGCTGGAAGTATTTTACTGTATAAGAAAATAAAGCTGGTTGCACAGGCTAATTGGTATGGAAAGCTTGCTACCGTTGTTTTCTTTATTGCAATAATTTTGACTATAGCTATAAGTTCAAGTGGAATTGTGAATCCTTATACCGATGCATTGGTTAATATTTTTGTCATAGTTGCTGTTGTCTCAACACTTTTTGCTTTTTTTATGTATTCAAGGGAGTTTAAGAGAATTACATCAAAATCAAAGTAAATTGTACCGGGAAATATATCAAAAGCACGTAATTAATTACAGGTATTTACTGGATTACATAGCTTCAGGAGTAATAATATATCAAATATATTACAAAGTTTTTCTAAAAGTTGACCTGGGTATTGAATTTGTTATATAATAGTATTGTGAAGTATGTTGCATTAATTTATTTACTTTCTTTATTTTGCAGCTGAAGTATGCATAACTGCAATCAATTTTAAGTTCTACTTTCCTTGCTAAGACATATTATCTTAGTGTTTTTTATTCCTATTTATTATTATGAAAAGGTAGAGGAGAATGGTTATGAAGAGAATGGCCGATTTTTTTTCATATGCATTGGTGTTTTGTATATTGATAACTTTTAGTTTAACAAGCGTTGTTTCCTTTGCAGCTCAAGATGAAATAAACGTCGTTTTAAACGGAACAAAGCTTGAGTTTGATGTAAAACCTTATATAAAAAATGGAAGAACAATGGTACCTTTCAGGGGCATATTTGAAGCCCTGGGGGTTGAGGTAAGCTGGGATGGAGTGAACCGCAGCGTATTGGCAACAAATGATACAACGCAGATTTTTATTGAAATCGGGAAGGACTATGCCTTTGTTAACGGGTACCGGATAGACCTTGATGCGGCTCCTGAGATTATTAACGGAAGGACTTTTGTGCCTTTAAGATTTGTTAGCGAGAACGCCGGTGCAGATGTATCATGGGATGGGCACACAAGAACGGTTTATATCAATTATATCGATGAGAAGCATGAACCTGGAGAAATAGCCTACTATAGAGAATTAGAGTTTACAATTGACAGAGTCGAAAGTGAAGCTGACGGGAAGCTGCTGAAAGTATACGGCAGAACAAACACAGCAGGTAAGACACTGGTAATAGAGGTGTATGATAGTTCGCGGAGATTTTCCAGTGGTTTGGCGAAGGTGACGAAAAAAGAAGAGGAAGTGTATGTATTTCAGGCTGAAATATTAGTGGAATCCTCTTTTGAACCTAAGTTCATTATTGTAAAAACCATCAGTGACCAAAAGAAGCTGATTAAAATCTCTCAGTTTGACTTATAGTTTTTGGGATTAACTTTGCAAACAAAAAACTTAATAATAACCAGTCATACATAAACAACTGCACACTGATAACCGAACATTGACAACAAAACCATACAAAAATTGCAGCAAATCATTAACCAAACATTATACTAACGTCAACCAAACACGAAATTATAAGGAGGTAGAATCCTATGACGAAGAGAATGCTCTACAAATTCAGCATACTACTACTTAATTTAAGTATATTTTTAAGTATTATTTCGGCAGCAAGCATTGGTATGAATGTGTATGCAAGTGGACAGAATATCAGCGTTGAGTTTTACAACGGTAACACAGCTCAGTCTGCAGATGCATTATCTATCAACTTTAGAATCCAGAATAAAGACTCTTCTCCGATCGATCTTTCAGACATCAGACTCAGGTATTATTTTAATGATGACGGTATATCGTCTATAAGTGTTGCTGTCGATTATGCACACAACAACTATAGTATGATTAACAGCTGTATAATATACTCCATTAATGAAGTAAATTCAC
>DAOOJC010000034.1:0-9033 GCA_035384905.1 Acetivibrio sp.
GCAGTGGTTTCTGAAATTGCAGGGACAACAACCGACCCGGTGCAAAAGACTATGGAAATATTGCCCATAGGACCGGTGGTTGTTATTGATACGGCAGGCTATGATGATACGGGCGATTTAGGAAATTTGAGGGTTGAAAAGACCTATGATGTTTTAAGAAAGACAGATCTAGCAATTGTTGTTATTAGTGCTGAGGACGGAATAACAGATGATGACAGGGATTTTATTAAAGGTGTTAAAAGAAAAGAAATCCCAACAATAGTTGTGATAAATAAATCGGATAAAAGTGATATTAATGAAGAGCAACTGAATATATATAAAGAGGAACTGGGTGTTCCGCTTTGTAAAATAAGTGCGGAAAATAACTTAGGGATTGATGAGTTAAGGGATTTAATTGTTAAGAATGCAAAATATGAAGAAATGCAGACTACCATCGTTGGCGATCTTATAAAGCCCGGGGATATGGTTGTTCTTGTAACACCCATAGATTTGTCAGCACCAAAGGGACGGCTGATTCTTCCGCAGCAACAGACAATCAGGGATATACTTGATAACGATGCTATTGCTGTTGTTACAAAGGAAAATGGATTAAGGGATACTTTGAATAATCTATCAAAAAAGCCCTCAATTGTGATAACTGATTCACAGGTGTTTTCAAAGGTTGCGGCCGAAACACCGGAGGATATTCCTCTTACGTCGTTCTCTATATTGTTTGCCCGGTATAAAGGGGAACTCAGGCAGATGGTGATGGGTATCAGAAAAATTAAAGAATTGAAAGCAGGAAGCAGAGTTTTGATAGTTGAGGGCTGTACACATAAATGTGAGGCCGATGATATAGGAAGGGTAAAGATTCCGGGATGGTTAAGGAAGTTTTGCGGTGAGGAAATAGAGTTTGAGTGGGCTAACGGAACTTTTTATCCGAAAGAAATAGACAAGTATGATTTGATTATTCACTGTGGCGGTTGTATGCTCAATAAAAAGGAAATGTGCTACAGGATTGACGCTGCAAAAGAGAGTAACGTGGCAATAACCAATTACGGTATGATTATAGCATATGTTCATGGAATACTGCCAAGGGCTTTACAGCCTTTTCCTACAGTCAGGGAGATGATTGAATTTTTGGCTCCCTGAGAATAAAATACAGGGAGGAGTGCAATGATATATCTTGACAACGCATCAACTTCGTTTCCGAAGCCTGAAAGAGTTTATGATGAGATGATACGGTGTATGAAGGAATACTGTGCAAACCCCGGAAGGGGCGGACATGATTTGTCAATACAGTCCGGGAGGGCAGTGTTTGAAGCCCGTGAAGCAGTGGCACGGTTTTTTAACATAGATAACCCTATGCAGATAGTGTTTACAAAAAATGCAACAGAGGCCTTGAATATTGCGATAAAAGGAGTGCTTCAAAAGGGAGATCATGTTGTTACCACAAGCATGGAGCACAACTCTGTTATAAGACCTCTTAAGGCCCTTGAGAGTGATGATGTTATAACACTTACAATAGTTAAGGGAAATGAATTTGGGGAAATTGATCCTGAGGACATAAGAAGAAGTATCAAGGGAAATACTAAGCTAATCGTATGTACGCTTTCATCGAACGTTAACGGAATTATTATGCCATTGGCACAAATAGGCCGGATAGCGGAGGAGAAAGGTGTCCTGTTTCTGGTTGATGCTTCACAGGGGGCAGGTTCCATAAAACTGGATGTTAATCAGATACGGGTTGATATGCTTGCGTTTCCCGGTCATAAGGGCTTGCTTGGTTCCCAGGGCACAGGAGGTCTCTATGTCAATGAAAAGGTAAAAATTAAGCCTATTATGCAAGGCGGGACGGGAAGCAACTCCGAAAAATACCATCAGCCGGAGTTTTACCCCGATTTGCTGGAAAGCGGAACTTTAAATACACCGGGTTTGATAGGCTTAAGGCATGGAATAGGGTTTATTGAAAGTTTCGGTATAGATAACGTGAACATATACAAACACATGCTCACAAAGAAGCTTTATGAAGGCATTGCAGACATAAAAGGAATTAAGGTTTATAGTAAGCCGGATAAAGAAAAAAATTCCGGTATTATTGCCTTTAATATAACAGGCATTGAATCTTCACAGGTTTGCTTTATCCTTGACAGAAATTATGGGATTGCTTCCCGTGCGGGATTGCATTGTGCCCCACTGGCACATGAAACCATAGGAACAAAATCGACCGGGACTGTCAGGTTAAGCGTTGGATGCTTTAATTGTGTTGAGGAAATAGATATAACAGTTAATTCATTAATAGAAATATCAAAGGCAGTATAAATGAGGATATATAAAAAAATTAAATAATTTTGATGTTTATGGCATAATTACAACATAATAAAAATATAAATACAAAAATATAAAGGTATTAATAATAGATGCTGGAAATCTAAAAATTGTTGTGCTATAATAATTTAGCATACATATTTTTTTAGGGCGAACTCCTATTATGTAAATTAATTTGTTTATATAATTGGTATTATACCCCATAATATATACTGTATATGCATAATCTATCATGAACATGATACGTTCACTTATAAGGGGGATGGATGGATAAATGCTAATGGATTTATTGTATAAAAAGACTTCCATGGTATGTATTGACGTTGGATATAGGAATATAAAGGTGGTTGAAGTATCCGTAAGAAAGAATAATAGTATTTTTATTAATAATTACGGCATTGTTTCTACCCCCACAGACTGTATTAAGAACGGTGCCATATATGATGTCGATAAGGTGCTTAGTGTTGTTAAAGCGGTTATTAAAGAACAGAACATGAAAGCAAAAAATGCAAAAATAATAATGTCCGGGACCAATATCATTACAAGGATTTATATGATTGACAAGGTAACCGGAGAAAGTGACGACTTCACTGTAAAAAACAGTATTCCTAAATTTCTGCCCATTGATGTAGACAACTACAGGATGGATTATAAAATTTTGAATACAATTAAAGAGAAGGGAAAGGAAAAATACAAGGTTTTTGTTACTGCGGTTCCCAAAAATATCCTGCAGAGTTATGTTGACGTACTGCAAGGTTTAGATCTTAAACCTTTAGCTGTTGACATACCTGCAAACAGTACTGCCAAGTTTTTTAACAGGGAAATTCAGACAAAGGATATGGATGATTATTATTCAAAAAGGAAGTTCAAGAAAGTAGAAAGTGATACTTTTGCAGTGCTGGATTTCGGATCCGAGACGACAATTGTAAACTTTCTCAAGGATAGGGTTCTCGAATTCAATAAAGTAATTCTGTCCGGAAGTGCCAATATGGACGAGCACATTTCAAGAGAGCTTGATATTCCTTTACAGGAGGCAGAAAGACTCAAAAAATTGTATGGAATGACTACACCGAATAATCTTTCCAAAAGGGATCATGTTGTAACTTATGGAAAGGTCAGCGGATTTATTGAAAGATTGACAAAGCAGATTGCAAAGTGTTTTGAGTTTTATCTGGAAAGGTGCTATGGTACACCTATTTCCAAGATTTTTATAATTGGCGGAGGTTCACAGCTTAGCGGATTGAACCAATACCTTTTCTCCACTTTTAATGTACCGGTTTATCCTGTGGGCTTGTTAAACATGAAAGGCGTTGAGCTGAAAAAATCTCTTGACCGGGATAAACTGAATTATTTGATTAACTCTGTTGGAATATCGCTATAAATAAATTATAAAATATTGTATGAAATGTATATGAAAAATAAAAAAGAGCTACCCTGGTTAAAACCGGGGTTTTTATATTTAAGTTTATTATTATGTTTAAATAAATCTATGCATGTATTAAAAAAATCAATTATTTATTAGACAATTATTAATTTATATCGTATAATATATAAAGAATATTAATTGAGGTGATGCGAATGGATAATCGTTTAGTGAGGTCAATAATTACAATAGTGATTGCTGTTATATTATTAATTGTTGCTGTTAGATTTCTTTATTGGGCGGCTTTCAAGCTTCTACCCGTTGCAATTGTTATAATTGCTGCATACATAGTATACCGCATTGTTACAGGAAAGAAAGCTTTTTAGATAATTCGCAGAATTCTTTTTCAAAAAGGGCAGTGGGGGCATTTTAATCGGGCCCCCATTGCTTTTATGTTCATTTCACGTCGAGAAATCCCGTAAATAATATAAAAACAAATTATAAAATTTTCTTTACACATTCGAAGAGAACATCACAAAGCTCTTTTGAATCGAAATCGCTCCCATAACCGGAAAGGTTATATAGCTGACTTCCTAATTGCACGCCGAATTCGCCGCTATCTGCCAAGAGAAAAAAGTCGAAGGATTTTGAAGAATTGTTGCAAAGTATTCCGATCATCTGGCCTATGCTCAACAGAGGAATACAATCTTCTTTACTGTAGTTTTCAGGCCGCATAAATGAAAACTCAAAGTCGTCATCCTCTTCCGGAATGTATTCGCTATCGTAATCATCATCAGGGAAGTCTGCTTCAGTATCGTCGGACTTATAACTGCCATCACTGTCATCATGGGATCCGTCTTTAGAGCTTTTAGCATCATTTAAAAACAATAAGTCATGCACAATTATATGTGTGTTATAAAGCGAGATATCGCCTATAACAAACTCAATCTGTGCATATTCCTCGGTTTCAGCATTTACGCATATGTTGGCAAGGGCAACATCATATTTTTCAGGAAGCCATAATTCATTCAGCCTCTTTTTTTGGGCATCAGTAAGCTGTGCTATATCTTCTTTTGTTATACGGTTTTTCATTTATTATCATTCCTTCCACCAGATTCTTGATTCATATAATATCATATTATATGGATTAGTCAATTATATTAACTCCCAAGGAATGCATTATATAATTGTGAAGATAATTATTCTGCAGGCTTAAGTTGGCAAGTTAAGAGCTTGTAAATAATATACACACACTCACAGGTTTCTTTATAAATGTGATTCTTTACTCTTAATTGAGAATATTTTTGTACAAGTACTAATAAAAATATATGGGAGGTGTGATTGATATGAAATGTCCCATATGTAAAAATGTTTGTCTTAAAAAAACAAACCTGATGGATGATTTATTTGCTTTCGCCTGTGACACTTGCGGCGGAAACTGGATGAGATATGAGGATTATTGGAAATGGTATTGCAACAATACGGAGATAAAAGTTGATTGGAACAACATAAAAAAACATCTGGCTGTTTCTGATTCATCAAAGGCAAAAATATGCCCGGATTGTGGGAGAATATTGATAAAATACAAGGTCGACAACAGGCTGGATTTCTATTTGGATCAATGCGGATGTTGCAATGGAATATGGTTTGACAAAAATGAGTGGGACAATCTGAAACTGAATAATATTCATAACCGTATACACCACTTTTTCACAAAGCCGTGGCAGAAAAAGCTGCGTGAAGAAGCGGCACGGGATAAATTTGAGGATAAATATATAAAAAAGTTCGGGCGTTGGGATTATGAAAGACTGAAGGAGATGAGAGAGTGGATATATAATAGCTCAACAAAAAGTGAAATGTTATCTTTTCTTATTGATGAAGACCCTTATAAGCTTTAGATGTCAAAATTCCCTCAAGTATGTACTTAAACCCTACTCTTTCTTAGCCGTTATTTTAAATTCATCAAGGTAAACAATTGATGATTGAGTATCGGTATTGGTTGAAAACCTTATTTTAAAATTTTCGTTGTCTGAAGCGGTTTGCGGAAGGATAATGCTTTTTTCGGTCCAATCATTGCTGACCGAATATTTTCCCAGTTCCATCCAATCGGATCCGTCGAACCCTTCAACGATAAGAAAATCATTATCTGTAAACCCGATGGTGCGGTAAGCAAAGTATACCTCAATATCGGAAAATCTGGATGTGCTCAATTCTTTAGTAAGGGAGCCTCCATTCTTGAATGAAACACAGAATTTTCCTTTATATGTGGTGTCATTGCTAATGGTACAACCGTCTGAAATCAACCCCTTTGTAAATATGCCAGTTTCGAATCCGTCACTAAAAAGGGTGTAGTGTGACTTGCCAAGAAGGGTATACTTAACAAATAAACCCGATTCAGTCAGGTCATTATCTGACCAGTTACCTTTTGTTCCGGCAGTAAAAGTTAATGCCGCGGACGATTCATTTTTATCACAAAGTGACCAATTGACCCAGCTGATCTTATTGCTATCGAGGTATTCCAGCCATTCTATCGATTCTTTAAGGAAAACACCATCTGAACCGGTTGATGAGGATGTTCCCCATTCACTGACAAAAATAGCGGCACCTTTATTCAATGCATAGTTTGTTTTGTCTCTAAGGGAAGTTTCATGGGTTCCTGCATAGAAATGCATAGCATACAAGATGTTATTGAACTCCAGAGGATCATCGGCAGCCTCATCAACATTTTGGCTGTAGTGTGATGTTCCAACAATAATTATGCTATCGGGAGAGGCTTCTCTTATTATAGGAATGATTTCCTGTGCATAGGGTTTAATACTGTTGGTCCAATTAACATTATCGCCGTTGGGTTCGTTGCAAATCTCATATATGACATTTGGGTAATGCCTGTATAACGCCGACATTTCTCTGAAAAACTCTTTTGCTTCGTCAATATGCTCATTAGGATCTCCGTCACTTAAAATATGCCAGTCAATTATAACATATATACCAAGCTCTATGGAGGCTTCCACAGCTTCCTTAACCTTTTCCTTAACAGATTTGTTTTGGATGTATCCGCCTTCCTCAGTATACATTGCTGCCCTGAAAACTGTAATACTCCAATCGTCTCTGAGCCACTTTATAGTATCCTTGTTAACGAAGCGTCCAAACATATGAAGCTGCATTGAGCTTATTCCTTTTAGTTGAATGGGTTCTTTTTTTTCATTACACAGCTGATTACCAATTACTTGTAATTTGCCGTTTGTACCGGCAAATGAATCTTTATCTATATTAAGCGGTTTATTGCCTTCAGTGTCTATTGCTGAAGGCAAATCAGAATCAGGTTTGTGAGAAGAAATTGGCGGATCGTTGGTGCATCCCGATAATAAAAAACCTGTCATCAATATGACGCATATAGTAAGAAGCAATAAGAACCTGTGTTGGTTAACATATTTTGGCATTGCGTTACCCCCAGCAAATGTATGAACCTTTTTAAAGTTACATAATATGATTATAACAGAATACTGCCTACAATTTCAATAGACGCAATTGCTTAGAATAATAATACAATTAAGGATAAATATATCGAATAATATTAAATTCATAATAATTATATGATAATCGATTTAATATAATACATTCGTTACAAACACCCGATAAGTATAAAAAGAAGGAGGAATAAATCATGAATTCTGTGGAACTGTTTGAATACCTGAAAAAGATTTCCGATTATATTGAATATTCTTTTTACAAGGATTCTTCAGAAATAATGCAGGCTATTCTAAACGACGGATTTGAAGACGTATTGAGTATCTTATCCATTAAAGAAATAAAAAAGGGTTTGTATCAATGCAATACATCATGGAAGATAGCACCGGATCAGGATATAAGCAAAAACGTGAATATCGATATTACAGATGAAATGATTTATATTACCGAGGTCATATAGTGTTTATGGGTACATATTGCAATAGTTATTTTTCTGTGCATTTATATATGTGCTTTATGTATAATTATTGGATAATTTCAATTGTCTTGACAAAAATATCTAGTTACCATAGAATAATATTAACACGTGTTAATAGGCGATAATTCATTAATATACCGAAATACTCACTTTTTGATGTAATACTCAAAATAAAATAATTACGAAAAAAAGAGTACATGACCATGGACTTTTCAAAGCAGAATTTCTTATAGAAAATATCTTAAAAGGATAGCTGTTCTAAAACCTAGAATTGATTTTTACTGGAATTGTTTATATAGGGGAGGATTGTATATGTTGGTTAAAAGAAGGATTTTATCAGTGATTGTTTTTATAATTGTGTCGATTTTGATTATAAAGCTTCCATTGTCGGTGAGTGCAGCACAGGTAAAAGCAGGTTCGGGAAGTTACACTGATGTATTGCCTTCAGGATGTATTTCACCGCAATCAACCATATACAAGACTTCGAATCTTAAGGGGGCAATTCCCACAAGCAGTTGGGAAAGCTCCATTCTTTGGTATCAGTATTCACTCCCCATATTTGCCCATCCCCTGACCTTTTGCTTTAAGCCGGAAGGATTGGAAATAGGTAATCCGGCATTGGGAGGGGGAGGAATAGCTTACTTTGGTCCCCACAAGAATGATTTTTCAATAGGCCATTCCTCAATTGGAGTATTTCCCGATGTCCAGGCAGATAAAATATCGGATTTTGCTGTTGATGCAGTAATGTATTCTGGGAATGCAGGCTTTAAATCAACAATTGTTAAAGGAAGCCCTTATGCTTACTTTGCATTCACCGGCGGCAATCCTGTTATTTCCTTTTTTTCGGCACCGGTGTTATTCTACGGAAACTGGGATACGCAGTGTTTGGGTGTTACAATCAACGGTGTTAACTATGGATTGTTTGCCCCAACAGGTTCCACATGGCAGGGAATAGGAACGGGGACGGTAACCTGTATTCTTCCGTCGGGTAAAAACTATTTTTCAATTGCCGTTTTACCCGATAACTCCATCCAGACCCTTTTATACTATAAGGAACGTGCATACAGCTTTGTAACGGATACAAAGGTGAACTGGGAGTATGATGAGGAGAATAGCCGGGTTACTACAACCTTTAGCGTAGAAACCACGCCTATGGAGGGTACGAATAAGAACACAATATTTGCTTTGTATCCCCATCAATGGAGGAATAACCCTCATATATCAACTCTTCCGTATAGTTATTCCACTCTAAGGGGAATTATGAAGACCACAGAGGGTACATCATTTAAGACCGAATACAAGTACCAAGGTATTTTACCTTCATTGCCCGATAAAGGAACTTACGACAAATCAATTTTGAACTCGTATATTAATGAACTGACAGCACAGGCGAATTCTCCCCAATCGCAAGACACCT
>DAOOJC010000035.1:0-8993 GCA_035384905.1 Acetivibrio sp.
CGTACGGTTCAACGAGAGGGAAATAATTCTTAGCAATTATTTCTCTACTCTATTCTAAGCTGCGGTTTAGTACAAAAAGAAGCAAATGCCGATGAAATGAGTCAGGGAACCGAGAAAAACAAATATATGCCATACCATATGGAAAAATTTAAATCCTTTGCGGGCATAGATGACTGCTCCGATGGAGTAAAATATACCTCCGCCAAGAATCAGCCAGAACAAAAGAGGATTGGCTTTTTCGACAAAAAGCGGCATGAAAATCAGGAGGGTCCAGCCCATAATCAGGTATATCATAAGGGATACTTTTGGCATAGAACGTCGGGAGATGGATTTGTAAAGTATGCCAAACAGTACCATAACCCACTGTATTATGAGTATCAAAACAGCCTGCCAGCCACCGATAACGGAAATCGCTACCGGTGTATATGTACCTGCGATAGCCACATATATAAATATGTGGTCGAGGATATGCAATACAGACTTGTGGGTTGTTTCATGCTCCATTGCGTGGTAAAGGGTTGACATTAAAAACATTAAAAAAATTGAAACACAATAGATGGTGACACCTACAACATCAGCGATTTTACCGTTGTTATACGCCGTAATGCATGCAAAGGGAAAGGCAAACAGTACTGCCAGCGAAGCAACTCCGTGACTTACAGAGTTTGCAACCTCTTCTCCGAATGTCAGTTTAACCGGTAGTTTTGCCAAATATATTACCTCCTTCAAGGTCAAATGCTCACTTGCTATTATACCACCAAAACACAAATGCATTGTAAATTATTTATTAAATTTAATTGTATGGCAATAACAAATCCAGCGAAGGGCAAGAATGCAAATAAAATCAATTTTCAATCATATTTTCAAGGTGATTGTTTTGGTGTATAATGAAATAAATTTATTACTTCATAAAAAGGGGAGAAAACAATGGGTAGATTGAGAAAGATCAGTGCAATAGCATTTGTTTTGGTATTGATAGTTTCTTTATTATCAGGATGTCAAGATGCAGATAAGGATAAGAACGCAGAAGAAAGCCCATCAATTACAGAAATAAAAGAGAAATATAATGATTCGAGCCTTTCTGTGGACGAAAAAGTAAGTTATTTGATTGAGATAATGACTCTTGAGGAAAAGGTTGGGCAGATGGTTCAGCCGGACAGAAGTGCCGCTTCACCCAAAGATGTAAGTAGATATTTTATAGGATCGGTGTTCAGCGGCGGTGGTAATGCCCCGCAACCCAACACAATGGAAAGCTGGCTGGAGATGTGTGAGAACTATCAGGAATCAGCAATGTCTACCCGCCTTGGAATTCCGATTATTTATGGAGTGGATGCGGTACACGGTCACAATACTTTGCCCGATGCCGTTATATTTCCGCACAATATTGGATTGGGTGCGACAGGAAATCCCGAGCTGGTAGCTGAGGTAGCGAGGGTTACTGCTGCCGAAATGATTGCAACCGGTGTAAGCTGGAATTTTGCTCCCTGTGTAGCTGTTGCACGGGATCAAAGATGGGGAAGGACTTATGAAAGTTTCGGTGAGAATCCCGAACTGGCAAGCAAGCTCTTAGTTCCGTATATAAAGGCAATGCAGGATGAGTACAAGATTATAACAACTGCCAAGCACTATTTAGCTGACGGAGGTACCAAATGGGGAACCGGAGAAGGTAACCATTTGATTGACCAGGGAGATGCACAGATATCGGAGGAGGAACTCAGAAAGATTCACCTTCCTGTGTATGAGGAGGCTGTTAAGGCCGGGGTGAAAACGGTTATGGCTTCCTTCAGCAGTTGGAACGGAGTGAAAATGCACGAAAACCAATACCTTATTCAGGATGTCTTAAAAGGCGAACTGGGCTTTGAGGGCTTTGTTATATCGGATTATGAGGCGGTACACCAGCTTAGCGGCAAAAACTTGTACAGCCAATTGGTGGCTTCGGTGAATGCCGGAGTGGATATGTTTATGGAGCCTTTGCACTGGATGGAATGTATCACGAATATAAAGAAGGCAGTGAAGAACGGTGACATTACAGAGGAAAGAATAAATGATGCGGTAAGCAGAATTTTGAAGGTTAAGTTCGAAATGGATTTGTTTAACAATCCGCTGGGGAATCGTGAATTGGCTGCAGACACCCTAGGCAATGACGAAAACCGTGAGATTGCAAAAAAGGCTGTAAGAGAATCACTGGTGCTTCTCAAAAATGAAAGAAATGTTCTGCCCCTTAAAAAGAAAGCAAAAATATTTGTTTCCGGTCCTGCAGCAGACAACGTAGGTATACAGTGCGGAGGCTGGACCAAAACATGGCAGGGCGGACAGGATAACTCAGGTAAATGGGTAAAAGGCTCAACTATTCTTGACGGTTTTAAAAAGATTGCCGAAGAGAACGGAGGAACAATTTACACCGACCCTGACGATATTAATAAGGCAGATGTTGCGGTAATTGTTATAGGTGAGAAGCCTTATGCAGAGTACGAAGGCGATGAGGAAAAGCTTGATTTATATTCCGGCAAGGCTCTCGAGGGCAATAAGGAAGCATTGGAGCTTGCCAAGAAAGCCCGTATTCCTGTGGTGGTAATACTGGTTTCGGGAAGGGCCAGAATAGTTACCGAGGAGATTGATGATTGGAATGCTTTCGTTGCTGCATGGCTGCCGGGAAGCGAAGGAGATGCAGTTGCAGAGGTATTATACGGTGACTACGAATTTAAAGGCAAGCTGCCCGTTACATGGCCATCGAGTGAAGCCAACCTAAAACCTGGTGATAGAAGCTGTTTATTCCCCTGCGGTTTTGGGTTTACGATGACTGAGTGATCCAAAACATGAGTTGAAATAACAAAAAGCTCAAGGGCTCGAAGCTCTTGAGCTTTTGACAGTGAAGAGAGCAGGTAAGATTGTTAATTTAGAGGGAGGAGGAATGGATTTGGATACACATGTCCAGATAGAGAAGGAATGCGGTTATCCACGGTATAGGGACCAGATTGAGAAGATTCAAAGCCTGTACCTTGCCCCCTTTGCAACAAAGGTTCCGAGGGAGGGGAGCAGAAGGTTTGAAGAGAAGCCTTATAATTATGAAACAAGAAGCGAGTTTCAGAGGGATCGGGACAGGATTATTCATTCAAAGGCATTCAGGAGACTTTTATATAAAACCCAGGTATTTGTTAACCATGAGGGGGATCATTATAGGACCAGAATGACCCACAGTCTGGAGGTGGCTCAAATTGCCCGGGGTATTGCCCGTTCTCTTGGAGTTAATGAAGACCTGGTGGAAGCGATTGCCCTGGGGCATGACTTGGGACACACACCTTTCGGACATGCTGTCGAGAGCCTGCTTTCCGGTTTGCTGAAGGAAGAACAGGGCTTTTTCCACAATGAGCAAAGTGTGAGGATTGTTGATTGTATTGAAGTAAAAAAAGGTCTGAATCCCAAGCTTGGTCTCAATCTTACTTGGGAGGTAAGAGAAGGAATCTTAAAGCATAATGATGATAGGACTTCTGGAATATATGAGTCTTTGGAACCGGACAAGCCGTCGGGTATAGAAGGACAAATAGTGGCATTGGCTGATACGGTGGCTTATGTATGCCATGACCTGGAGGATGGGCTTGAAGCAGGATTGTTTGATGATGCGATTCGATGCGGATTATTGAATAAACAAGATATCGAAAGGCTCTGGGACATGTTTGATGCAGGGCTTGAAAACGGGGTAAGCAGTATTATAAACAGATTGGTAAAGGATATTGTTGATTCTGCATGGAATGTTTTGCGGGATAATAATATAGATTCGGTCCAAAAGGTAAGGAAGTTTAGGGATGAAGGAACAAACAACAGAATAGTCAGGCTGGGAAAATACAAAAAAAGTTTTAAAGAACTTAAGGGCTTTGTGGGTAAGTATGTTTACGGAAATACGATGACTGCCATTATGGATACCAAAGCAAAGAAATTTATTGGGGAGATATATGAGTCATACTTAAAAAATCCCGAACAGCTGCCGGGTGATGTATACAAAAGCTTTATTGATGCTTCGAAGGCTTGTGATACTGTAGGCGGGAACACAGGGGAAAGGGATGATTTAAACGACGGATACAGGGATACACCGGCCAGGGTGCTCTGTGATTATATAGCATCCATGACTGACAGGTATGCCCTCGAAACGTATGACAGATTGTTTGACCCTCATATTAAGATATAGTCAATGGTTTTGTCCGATTGGTCAGAAGGAGGCTGAACTTCAATATTCAAAGACGGTTATAGGAAACGGTTTTCTTATTGCCGGTCTTTAGGTATAAGTACCATCCGATGCCCTTGATAAAATCGGATGATTGGGAGGATTTCTTAATGAATAAGCTAATGGGTTTTTTAGAGTTGAAGGCCTCAGACCTTCCTGCTGTTCCGTGGAAAGAGTTCAATGATAAGGTTCGCTTTGATGAAAAGCTTTTGTGGACGGTCAGGACGGCGGTGGAAAAAGGTGAAGACTTGAATTTGCCAAGGGTCGTGGGAGTTGATGCCAAAGAGGCTTATGAGAGTGCTATGAGGCTTTATAACAAATACAAGGATATCGGTATGATTGTATATTATCCTTATTTTGTTGCAGAAAAAAGCGGAACCCTTTATGCAGATAATTCCAAGACAGTGATAGAGGCGGTAGGAGAGGATTTATGGAACTTTGTTACTTACAATAAAAAAGAGGTAACGGTTATTATCAGTTTGGATAAGGGTGTTTGTGTTGAAGGCAATGGCGAATTCCTTGATAAAAAGGAAATTCAAGAGCTTTGTTTATATGCCTCAAGGATAAGAGGTATGTTCCGGGAGAACATAGCCAAAGGCGAAGGAGTACTTCTAGAGTGGAGCTATGCCTATAATTCCGATTTGAACAAACAGCCTGTAGGAGACAGATATCTGGTTTTTTACGAAATAAGAACAGTGTAAATGGGGTTAATATGAATCATTACAGTGAAGAAGAGTTAAAAGAAGCTATACGATCTATAGAATCAACAATCAGCAAGTGTGAAAAGGTACTGCCAAAGTTGAAACAAGGCAGTTCTCAGCAAACACTTCTTGTACGCAGAATAAAAGCGTTCCAAATTGCATTGTCATTGATGAAAGAGAAATTGGGAGATAAATAATATAAAATAAAGAGAATTGGATCACGGAGCAATACATTGTGTGGATATTCAGATTCGGGAACGTAACATTATTTCAATTTATGTAAATTCTGCATGTACCTATAGAAAAAGCTGGGGAGCTAAACCCCCCAAGCTTTATCGAATTTTCAAAGTATTAAAACTTGTTATGTAATAATCCTTAGTTGTCTATGGCAGAGATTTTGTATCCTATTACTAATGCCACACCATAGAATAAAATATCATAGAAACTGAATGTCAGTTGAAGATATCTGATTGTTTGAAGGATACTGGTGGTAGCAAGTACTTGAAAGAAGGATATATTTAACCTTCCGGCAATAACTGCATAGATTGAAAATATGTTGCCCAAAAGGCATCCAAGCATGGACAGAACAGCTCCGGTGATGCGATATTGCATTTCCCATCCTTTTCCCAATAGTCTTACGGCACCACCTACAAGCAATCCCATTCCAACAGCAGCGATAGAGTATTGATAACCTGTAAATATTGTTATAGCAGCCCATATAATAGCTCCAATCAATGCCGCACCCAATCCGCCCAGAATGCCCATACCGAGATTTGAGGCTGCTTCCGGTTCCCAGTCGCGGCGAAAAGGATTGGCGGCTTGAGGTTGCTCTGAATGTGCATTATCGTTCTGCGCACCGAATTGTTCTGGTTGTATATCGTTGTTCGGGGTATCGGATTGCTCCGTTGAAGTGCTGTTGGAGTAAAAATTGTTATCGGACATGATTTACCTCCTTGAAATATATATATACTTATTTTAACATTACATAAAATGTAGAGCAATTCATTTTATTAAAATATTCCTTTTATCCTTAAATTATGTTAATGGGAGAAGCAGAGAGATTGTTTTCAGCAAGGCCGGATTTTTCCAAAACCTATGGAAGTGTGCATATGGTTTTTCACATATATTTCATGCACCCATATAGAAGAAATTGTGCTGAAGTGAGTACGATTTTGTGATATAGTAGATACCGGAAAACTTATTGATTAAGTTCAAAATACATTCTAAATGTAAAAGGAAAGGAATTCATGATGGGTAAGATTTTGGTTCTGGCAGAAAAGCCATCGGTGGGACGAGATCTCGCAAGGGTTTTAAACTGCAAGCAGAATGGCGGCGGGTACCTTATGGGGCCTAAATATATTGTAACATGGGCATTGGGTCATCTTGTGACTTTAGCGGATCCCGAAGCTTACGATAAAAGGTATAAGAAATGGGACCTTGAGTTGCTTCCGATGCTGCCCGACAGAATGGAACTGGTGGTGATACGAAAGACTGCCAAACAGTTTAATATAGTAAAAGAGCTGATGAGAAGGGATGATGTAGACCAACTGGTTATAGCTACGGACTCCGGCCGCGAAGGGGAACTGGTAGCACGATGGATTATTAAGAAAGCAGGTTTTAAAAAACCTGTGAAGCGTTTGTGGATTTCTTCCCAAACAGACAGGGCAATAAGGGACGGGTTTAATAGTTTAAGACCTGCCGGAGAGTACGATAATCTATTCAAATCAGCCCAATGCCGTGCTGAAGCCGATTGGTTGGTGGGACTCAATATAACAAGAGCACTTACATGCAAATACAATGCCCAGCTTTCGGCAGGGAGGGTGCAAACACCTACTCTTGCCATGGTTATAGAACGGGAAAATGAAATAAAGAGGTTTGTCCCCAAAGATTATTGGACAATTGAAGCTGATGTAAAGGGTTTTGGAAGTGGGATTTCACAAAATGAAATAGCCCAAAAGCGATGGGGGCTCAATAATCCCGGAGCTTTAGTTCTTCATTGGAGGGATAAGAAGGGCCAGACAAGGATTTTTGACAGGGAAAGTGCCGATAAAATAGTTAATAAGGTCAAAGGCCAGAATGGAAAAGTTGTGGAGGTAATAAGAGAGGCGAAAAGCGAGCCTGTACCTTTAGCTTATGACCTTACTGAGCTGCAGAGGGATGCAAACCGCATATTCGGCTATTCCGCGAAAAAAACTCTTTCGATTATGCAGAAGCTGTATGAGAGCCACAAGCTGGTGACATATCCGAGAACCGATTCAAGATATATAACCGAAGATATTGTTCCCACGCTTTCGGAAAGACTAAAAAGTATTGCTGTTGGGCCTTATGCCGCTGCTGCCAGGGAATTGATAAAAAACAAGCCTTGTATAACCCGAAGATTTGTCGACAACAGCAAGGTTACGGACCACCATGCCATTATACCGACAGAGCAGTACGTAAGCCTCGTGTCGCTGGATAAAGATGAACGCAATATTTACGATTTGATAGTTAAAAGGTTTATTGCCGTTATGAGCAGACCCTTTGAATATGAACAAACCACGATAAAGGTAGAAGCTGTTGGAGAACAGTTTTATGCCAAGGGGAAAATAGTAAAGTCATTGGGCTGGAAGGCTGTTTATCAGGGACAGCCGGACTCCGATGATCAAGATCCTGAGGAGAGAGATCAGGTTCTTCCGGACATAAAGAAAGGAGCAGACTTATGTATCGGTTCTGTAAAGGCTGTGAACCGTAAAACGAAACCTCCCGCAAGGTATACTGAGGCAACACTGTTGTCTGCCATGGAGAACCCCGGTAAGTTTGTGGGAGACAGAGAACTAAGGGAGATATTGGATAATGTCAGTGGGTTGGGGACACCGGCCACACGTGCCGATATAATTGAAAAGCTCTTTGATTCCTTTTACATGGAGAGGAATGGAAAGGAGATTATCCCCACATCAAAAGGTATGCAGCTGATAAATCTTGTGCCGGAGGACTTGAAGTCTCCGGAATTAACCGCAAAATGGGAGCAACAGCTTACAGGAATCAGCAGAGGAAAGGTCAGTGATTCGGAATTTATCTTTGAAATGAAGAAATATGCATCCCGCTTGGTATCTAATGTTATCGCCAATTCATCGTCTTTCAGGCACGACAATATCACACGGGAAAAATGTCCGGAGTGCGGCAAGTATCTGTTGGATGTAAAAGGAAAGAAAGGGAAAATGCTGGTTTGTTCAGACCGGGAATGCGGGTACAGGAAAAATGTTTCCCAGTCATCCAATGCAAGATGTCCCGAATGTCATAAGAAAATGGAGCTACGCGGTGAAGGTGAGGATAAAACCTTTTATTGCGTATGCGGATACCGTGAAAGGCTTGAGTCATTCAAAAAGCGTAAAAGCGAGCAGGTGGACAAGAGAGATGTAAGAGAATTTTTAAAGCAGCAAGAGAGCACTGAACCGATTAACACAGCTTTGGCAGATGCATTGAAAAAGCTTAAGCTGTAAATAGCAGACAATAAAGTATCAGTTTATTAAAGTTTCATTTATAATGAGAAGGTGGGTATGAATTTATGAGTGCCGGAAGGCTTAAGAAGACCAAACGTAAATATAAATTTGGGGGCAAGGAATCAAAAACTGTTTTTCTTTTGATTATCGGAATTTTGGCGATAGTTGGTTTTTTCTTGTCTAAAGGTTCAATAACCCAATTTTTCAAGGTGTTTGCGGTTGAAGCTGCTGTTTTCGCCTTGATTGTATTTTGCATATTGACTGTATATAAAAACAAAAAAGGTTCAAGGTCTGCTTACGGAAGCAAAAAGCATAAGAATTTTCATGAAATGAATGATGTAAGAAAAATAGAGGATGACAGTAAATATGTTAACGAAAAAATTAAAGGTGGGAATATAAATAATGTCAAAACCGGGGAAAAGAATTATAATTGGGTTTTAGATGATGAAAGTACGCAAGGTTCCCACAGACAGAAGAACAATATCGAAACCGGCAGGAAGCTGGTATATGCCGGTAAGATTGTTTCCGGTGAAAAGAAGACAATGGGTGACGAGGATATAAAAGCCAGGGTGGCCAGTTGGGCTAAAGCCGTAG
>DAOOJC010000036.1:0-8950 GCA_035384905.1 Acetivibrio sp.
CGGTATTACAATAACATCCAGCCTGTAGATGCTCTGGAATTCCTCCTCTTCAGTCTGAGCCGTACCCGTCATACCGGAAAGCTTTTTATACATTCTAAAGTAGTTTTGGAATGTAATGGTCGCAAGGGTCTTGCTTTCCCTTTCAACCTTTACTCCTTCCTTTGCTTCAATCGCTTGATGCAGTCCGTTGCTATACCTTCTTCCATACATAAGTCGTCCGGTAAACTCATCAACTATAATTATTTCGCCGTCTTTTATTACATAGTCCTTGTCTTTTCTCATAATACCGTGAGCCCGCAAAGCCTGGTTTATATGATGCGAAAGGGTCAGATTATCCGGATCGGAAAGGTTCTCAACCCCAAAATACTCTTCTGCCTTTTTTACACCGTCAGCAGTCAAGGTTGCCGTATTGGCCTTTTCATCCACTATATAATCAGCTTCAACGTCGTCATTATATTGCTTGTCATCCGTTTCTGTAAACACTTTTACTTTCAGTCTCCTGACAAAGGCATCAACCCTTGTGTAAAGGTCAGTGGATTTGTCTCCCACCCCGGATATAATAAGAGGAGTTCTGGCCTCATCCACAAGAATACTGTCCACCTCGTCCACAATGGCAAAATGGAGATCCCTTTGAACCATATCCTGCTTGAAAATAACCATATTATCCCTCAGGTAATCAAACCCATACTCGTTATTGGTTCCATAGGTTATATCACAGTTATAGGCAGCTCTTCTCTCACTATTGTTAAGTCCATGTACAATAAGGCCAACACTGAGTCCTAAAAAATTGTATACCTTTCCCATCCACTCACTGTCACGCCTTGCCAGATAATCGTTTACGGTAACAACATGCACCCCTTTACCTTCCAGGGCGTTCAAGTATACAGGCAGTGTTGCAACCAATGTCTTTCCTTCACCGGTTTTCATTTCAGCTATTCTGCCCTGGTGAAGCACGACACCTCCAATGAGCTGAACCCTGAAGTGCCTCATGCCAAGAACCCTTTTTGAAGCTTCCCTTACCACCGCAAAAGCTTCGGGCAAAATGTCATCTAGAGTCTCCCCCTCTGAAAGCCTCTTTTTAAACTCGGGAGTCTTAGCCTTCAGTTGTTCATCGCTCAATGCCTGTATTTCCGGCTCAAAAGCCTCAATTTTATCGACAATGGGCATTATCCGCTTAAGTTCTCTATCACTATAACTTCCAAATATTTTTTCCAATAATTTCATCTTTCACAAACCTCCAGATATAATATATTATTCATGTCCAACATCCGATAATTTCATTGAAGAAGTACAAAGCTGAAATACAAATATAAAAATTCCCAATGCAACAATTGCATCTCCAATGCTTAATACTCCGATACCCCAACCCAATACTCCTGGCAAGTATATGATATCGGCTAAAAACCCCAGCTTTGTGGTCTCGCTTAAGACTATATGCTTATTGTCCGAACCCGATAATATCGCATCGGTTACCGCCTGAATACCTGCCTTTTGCATTGCCTCAAGACCAACCGGCATTCTGCCTCCATTCACTGTCATAACCAATGCATTCAATGATGCACCAAGTCCAATAAACCAAAGTCCAATATATTTCTTGTTAAACCAAAAGCACAAAAACAATAATGCAAATACCGCTGTTTGAATTATTAAGCTGTATTTCACCACAAAGTCAATGCCGTTAACACCCATTAATCTTGTCAGCGTTTGAAGGGCAAAGGCAACAACTATCAGCCAAGTCTTTTGAAGTTTTATATTAAATAAATCAAAGGACCTTTTCTTTATTATTCCATACACAACTGCGAGTACGGCAGCTGCAATTATAACGACAAAATAAAGCAAGTTATCACCTTACCTTTGTTAGCGTCATTTTCCGCATACCTTATTCACTGACAGTTTCAAACATTATTGACCTGTACCCTAGATTATTTTACAGGGAGGTGATAAATCGGACATATGAAGGCTTATATCCTTATTTATAAAAGAATCTGCACCTTCTGCTTCTAATCTACGGAAATAAGAAACAGACAAATCGGTACAGCAATTATAACTGTCTGTTACCGCAGGACGTATTCCGCCTCTATTATCTTCTTCCGGCAAAGTAGGATATTTCGAAAAATTAGCATCGGAAATAAGGACAGGACCTTCTGTACCTTTGCGTTCCGGTAATACCCGTTCGTTAACCGGAAGTACTTCACAATCCGTAAAGTTATTCAGCCCCAAGTTTTCGAAAAGCAAAGGGGTAATTATATATTCCGATATATTCAGCGAGCCTTCCGTTGTTAAGGCCGATAAAATCAGCAAACTTAAAAATAGCTTCTTAAACATTGGTACCTTCCTTAAGATTATTCAAATTATGCTTATCCTTAGTGTAATAATATCCGATTTTTTGAATTTAATCAACACTAAAAAAACTATGTATAAAAATATCTTTTCATTTATTTTTACTGTATAACCTGTCCAGAATAGTTTTGTAACCGTCGGCTCCATAATTAAGTGCCCTGTTTATCCTGCTTATTGTAGCTGTGCTGGCCCCGGTCTTTTCAGTTATCTCAGTATAAGTCTTTTTATCTCTTAGCATTTTAGCAACTTCAAGTCTTTGTGCAAGAGCCTTTATTTCAGAAATAGTACATATATCCTCAAAGAAATTATAACACTCCTCGACATTTTCAAGGAGCAATATAGCCTCAAACAGCCTATCCGTCATCTCATCCTTTATTTTAGAATTCATACTTCCTCAACTCCCACCATTTTAAGACAAAAAACCAATCCTTCTCAAATAACAATATCAGCTTTTTATTAAACGGTCAAGAGTCCATACACCACCTCAAAATCAGCAATTTGCTTACTGCATTTAATATAAATTTAATATTTCTGTAATATAAATGAAAAAAATTATAGAATTTAGTCTTTACATATGGTATAATAAATATGAGATTTGTAATACTCTTAAATCCTCATAGTAATAAATGAGGTTTTTTTTTGCAGAGTCCATACACCGAATTCATTTTCTCGTCATGGTATTTTCTTTATTCGATTTTCGGCACTAACGTTCTGAATTTTATCCATAATATGGCCTTACAGTACCCATTAAATAAACTAACTGTGACTTCTAGTGATTTACATAACTCAATGTGATGCTTTTTGTAGAATATTTTGTCGAATTTCGCGATATTATGACGTTATGTTCCATCATTAAATAATATGTTGTATATTAATTATAGTAATTTTAAAAAAGTTACTCCCCTAAATCCCGTTGCATTCTCCCTTCTCTCATTGGAATGCACGGGGTCTTTTTTTATCTGTTTGCAGATAACCTTTTTCCGCTGACTCTTATTGATATGTATACTGTTGATGTATATTATTAATGTATATTGTTGATGTATGTTATTTACGTAAAGAAAAATGCGGAAGAAACATTGTGAAGCAAGTTGCAGCCGCCTGTTAATACTCTATTTTAATGTTTTATAAAATACAATTTTATGATACAAAATATTGATGTGGACGAATTAATTGGGCAAATACCCGTAAAGTTTTTTATCACTTTTATAGTTTAAGGGGATTTATTGCATGAATAAAAAAACTGTATTTGATATTCCTGCACAAACAAACCATATAATTGAAACGCTAAATAAAAACGGCTTTGATGCTTACATAGTGGGCGGCTGTATTCGCGACATTATTCTGGGCCAAACTCCGCAGGACTGGGATATAACCACCGATGCAAAACCTGACGATGTAAAGCGTTTGTTTCCCAATGTGTTTGAAACCGGTATAAAGCACGGTACAGTCACTGCTGTTATAGACGGTACCAATTATGAAATAACTACCTTCAGGGCATCCAACTCCATAACGCCGTCTACCTTGACGGAAGATCTGGGTTTGAGGGATTTTACCATGAATGCCATAGCCTATCACCCCAACGTGGGAATAATTGACCCTTTTTCAGGGCTCTCGGACATAGAAGAATCGATAATCCGTGCGGTCGGAAATCCTGATAACCGGTTCGAAGAAGACCCGTTAAGAATGCTCAGAGCAGTACGTTTCAGCTCAACGTTGGAATTTAAAATTGATGTCCCTGTCCTTTCATCAATTAAAGAGAACTCCGGAAAGATCGAAAGAGTCAGTCCGGAAAGAATACGCAGCGAGCTTTCAAAGATATTGACCTCCGACAGACCGGAAGGATTTGTTATACTGAGGGAAACCGGTCTTTTAAAACATATTCTTCCGGAGTTTGATATATGCTTTGACATTACCCAGAACCATCCGTATCATATTTACAATGTAGCAATACATTCTTTGCATACAGTGGCAAGCATTGAAAAAAACACAGTACTCAGGTGGACCATGCTTTTGCATGACACAGGCAAAGCTGTTACAAAAACCACCGACAATAAGGGAATTGACCATTTTTACGGTCATCCCCAAAAAAGCATGGAGATAGCCAAGAGGGTTCTGGGAAGACTGAAATTTGACAATGCATCCGTTGAGAGAATCCTTAGCCTTATTAAACACCACGACATGCAAATAAATCCGGATTATAAATCGGTGCGGAAAGCTGCCAGCAAAATGGGTGAGGATATTTTTTTGGACCTTCTGAAGGTTCAGGAGGCGGATAAAAGCGGACAAAACCCGAAGTATTCTGATGAAAGATCCGATACGCTGAATAAAATACGGGAAATTTACTATGACATAAAGAAAAACAACCATTGCCTGACAATAAAGGATCTTGCCATAAATGGAGATGACCTTCTGGCTATGGGGTTTGAACAAGGCCATGATGTAGGTGTTGTTTTAAAAATGCTTCTCAATGCTGTTCTTGAAAACCCGGAACTGAATACAAGAGAAAAACTTTTGGAAATGGTGGATGACGTCGGAAATTCATTTTAAGTGTTATAAAAAAACAAATATTTTAGGATAGTCTCGGATTACTGGACATTTCAGATGGCCATTTTGCGGATAATCTTAATAACAGTATTGGATAATAAAATAAGTAATGTTAAATAAATTGAATATATTTATAAAATAATCGGTATGATGTGCCTTTACAAATATTACTTCAAACCGCTATAGTCGTATTGAGGAAGAGAAATTCTATCTCATTAATTTGAAATATTAAGTTTTCTACTCCTGCTTTACAAGATATTTCACAGGAACCTGTTTTGTAAGCCATACCCCATTCTTCGAGAGATAGAACTTATATCCATCACTAAACATATCACCGGCTTTTACAATATAAAGAACCGGTTTTCCATGACGCATACCTACCTTAACAGCTGTATCAATATCCTCTGACAGATGCACATACAACCGGCTCTTAGGAATAAGTCCCTTTGCATCAATTGATGCCACATATTTTGCTCCGGTACCATGCCAAAGTTCTATCGGTGGTTCCACCTCATCCAACTCGACATCTACTGGAATAGAATGCCCCTGATTTGCTCTAATCAGTGTTTTATCTTCATTAAACGAATATCTCTGCTTATTATCTGAGTACACGATTTCTTCCAAAATATCCATATTGAATTCATGAGTCTTTGCGATCCCCATAATAAGCTCATCAACATCGGCCCAACCATGTTCATCAAGGCTGATTCCAATTGTCTCCGGTTTATGACGCAGAATTAAGCTCATGTATTTGCTTATAGCTGTTAAACTCAAAAATAACACATCCTTTACAAATGCATATTCAACACCAGTTTTTGCTCCATGCCATTTGAATATACATACATAATCCTTGTTCTATCAAACACAGGATTTGCATCATGAATAATACAATGATGATTTGGGTTGAAAAAAGGTCTGAGAAAACTTATAAAAAAATCCTCTCAAACCTTATTGGTGCGGACGAAGGGACTTGAACCCCCACGTCGGTGACACTAGATCCTAAGTCTAGCGCGTCTGCCAATTCCGCCACGTCCGCATGCATTAGTCAGCAACAAAAATTATTATACTTGCGTCCGCGGCATTTGTCAACAGTAAAAAATCTCATCTTCAAAATTCTGATAGAAATACGATCCATGATGGAATTATACTGGGATAATCCCCCATTTTATAAGTAAATTCCATCACTGCTTTGTCAATCAATAAAAAACAGGAATACTACTAAAGCTACAATTACTAGTGAGACAAGATAAACAAAAAACTTTAGAATTTTCTTCCCAATCGATGATTCTCTTCGCCGATAGCTTTTGATAGAATACGTTCTCGGCACAAGTTCATAGTCATTGTAAGAATTGAACAGCATCGTTTAGCACCCCTGATAAAATTATAATCTCTATTGAGGTTTAAAATCCAGAGGATAATATTGCTATAGGATTATAAAAATATATTGATGTAATCCGTTTTTCCTGATATATTATTTGATAGAGATATTTATTTATTTGGGGAGTAAAATTAAGTTACTAAGGAAATATATGATGATTATACTATATATTATTATAGCAATAGCAGTTTTAGCTCTTGTTTATATGTTTTTTGAAACAACACAGCTAAAAGTTAATAGAGTCTATTACAGAGAATGCAGTAATCCCTTAAAGGTTATACATCTATCAGACCTTCATTTGATATACTTAAATGTGAACATAAACAAAATAACAAAAGTGTTAAAAGAGGAAAGTCCTGACCTTGTCATAATTACAGGTGACTATATAAACAGTGTCTCCCACATACCTTTATTTTTAAAGTTTCTTGATGATATAAAAGGGAATTACAGAATACTTATATGCCTCGGCAATCATGATTATAAGACCCTTAATAACAACGAACAGGAAATACGGAAATTTATAAAGGGAATAGAGGAAAAAGGTGCCACTGTTCTTATGAACGATTCAATTTGTTTTGAAAAGGACAACCGCAAATATAACATAATCGGGATTGAGGACTTAAGGTCAAACCGATACGATGTTAAAAAAGCTCTTGAGTCTTGCAGCAGCGATGCAGTTTTCAATATTGCCTTTTCTCACAACCCCGATATAATATTTCAAATACCGGAAGGAACTGTGGATTATCTTTTATGCGGCCATTTTCATGGGGGACAGATATGGATGCCCTTCAATCTTGAATTTATAATCTTAAGAAACGAAAAACTATGTAAAATGGGCATTACAAAGGGAGCACACAGGGTAAACAATATTAATTTATACATTAACAGCGGTCTTGGAAATGTCTGCTTTCCCTTAAGGTTTTTGTCTCCGCCGGAGCTGACCGTACTGCACTTTTAATGTCGAAAAGCCCGGGGTTCCCGAGCTTTTTTATCATCATGTTTTCCGATTTTATGCCGCATACCTTACCAATAATTAAAATCCTTACTGTAAAGATCATTTGATCTTGTCTTTATATTTTACAGACGCTCTTCAAGCTTCTTTCTCTGTTCTTCATAACCCGGTTTTCCCAAAAGAGCAAACATATTTTTCTTATATGCCTCAACACCCGGTTGGTCAAAGGGGTTTACTCCCAATAGGTATCCGCTTATGCCGCATGCCTTTTCAAAGAAGTATACCATGCTTCCAAAGTAATAAGCATTAAGCTCCGGTACAGACACCACAAGATTGGGAACGCCACCATCGGTATGGGCAAGCAAGGTTCCTTCCATAGCCTTCTTGTTTACATAATCAATATCCTTACCGGCAACAAAGTTCAATCCGTCAAGGTTATCCTTGTCTTCCTTTATAATAATATTCTTTGAGGGTTTTTCAACCTTTATTACCGTCTCGAATATATTTCTGAGCCCATCCTGGATATACTGACCCATAGAATGAAGATCCGTTGTAAAGTCCACACCTGCCGGGAATATACCCTTTTGTTCTTTTCCCTCACTTTCTCCATAGAGCTGCTTCCACCACTCGGTAAAATAGTGTAGTGAAGGCTCATAGTTAACCATTATTTCAATAGTCTTGTTTTTCCTGTATAGGGCATTCCTCACTGCCGCATACTTGTAACAATCGTTTTCCGCCAGATTGGGGTTACTGTAAAGCTCCCTTGCATCCTGAGCCCCTTTCATCATGCTGTCGATATCAATGCCGGCTACTGCAATCGGAAGCAATCCTACGGCAGTCAGAACGGAAAATCTCCCGCCAATATCATCGGGAACTACGAAGGTTTCATAGCCTTCTTCGGTAGCCAGTTTTTTAAGTGCACCCTTATCTTTGTCGGTAGTTGCATAAATCCTGCTTCTTGCCCCGTCTTTCCCATATTTGTTTTCCATATACTCTTTAAAGATTCTGAATGCAATAGCAGGCTCCGTTGTAGTACCGGACTTTGATATAACATTTACTGAAATATCTTTTCCTTCAATTGCCTCAAGCAAGTCGGCAATGTATGTAGAACTGATATTGTTGCCGACGAAAAATATCTGGGGAGCCTTTCTCTTTGACTCCGGCAAAACATTGTGGAATGAATGGGACAACACGTCTATTGCAGCCCTGGCACCTAAATAGGAACCGCCGATTCCAATTACAACCAGTGCCTGGGAATCCGATTTAATCTTCTCAGCCGCAGCTTTAATTCTTGAAAACTCTTCCCTGTCATAGTCTATAGGAAGATCCACCCATCCTACAAAGTCGTTCCCCGCTCCTGACTTATTGTGAAGCATTTCATGAGCGGATTTTATGAAGCTTTCGAAATATGCCACTTCATTTTCCTTTACAAAACCTGTTGCTTTTGAATAGTCAAATTTTAAGCTTTTCATAACTAACCTCCAATTTATATTTTTTCAATGATTAAACCCATGTATGGTAAGCTTTTCATAACTTTGTTTTTATATTAACAAATGATTTATATTAGTGCAATAGCATATTATAAATTGTTATCTCATCATAACACACATGCCCTCAATTCTTTTATACACTTCAGTCCAAAGAAATTTTTCGTCAGCAGAAAAATATATCCCTCTCTATATTTATTATAATGCTCTCGAAAACTCGTATTGCTTTCGAGGTCTCTATTTCAGGAG
>DAOOJC010000037.1:0-8863 GCA_035384905.1 Acetivibrio sp.
TACTAAACCTCCTGCCCGCTAAGTACAAGATACATTTTCGCCGGATCTTCCGCCTTCAAAATTGCCGTTCCCACCAAGACCGAATGAGCTCCGGCTGCTATGGCTCGCTTCACGTCCTCCGAAGAAGAAATTGAACTTTCACTTAATAGAAAAGCCCCGGAACGTGCCAATCCCGCAAGTCTTTCTGTAGTATTTACATTTCCGTCATCCGTTTCCCATTGAATTATGTTGCGGTTGTTGATACCTAAAAAAGTTATATCCATTTCATTGGCTGCTTTAATCTCCTCTTCGCTGTGAGTTTCCACCAGAGGCTCCAACCCTAATAAGACTGCTTCCTCCACCAGTCTGAACAACTGCTTCTTTTCAAGTATTGATGAAATCAGTAAAACCGAACTAGCTCCCATTTCAACACTCTCTAGAAGCTGTTCCCGGTTAATTATAAAGTCCTTTCGTAAAATGGGCACACGGACAGCCTTAGCTATGCTGTTCAGTAATTTCTTGGAGCCTCCGTAATGCTCCGATTCCGTTACCACCGAGATAACAGGGGCACCGGCTGCTTCCAAAGAACAGGCTATGGAGACAGGATCCCTTCCCATAAGCAAGTCAACCTCCGCCGGCGACTTGCACTTTATATCCGGTATTACAGGAATTATACCCGCATGGTATTTTTCCCACAGTATTGAAGTACATTTTGTACACGTTTTGTTATTTCCATGACTTATTTGTTTATCCATATCAAACCACCGATTTATACTCATTTGAAGCTTCAATAAGCTGATTCAGCTTGCTTTTTGCCGCTTGGCTGTCAATAATCTCGCCGGCAAGCTGTATTCCTTCTTTAAAGGAAGCTGCCTTATTGCCAATCATCAACGCACCGGCTGCATTTAAAACAACTGCCTGACGTCTTGGGCCTTTATCCTTTCCCGAAAAAACATCTCTTATCATGCAGGCGTTCTCCTGGGGCGTTCCTGTCGCAATTTCTTCAAGAGTACAGCGGGACAAGCCAAAATCCTCCGGTGCAATCTCATAGACGGTAATATTTCCGTTATTGAGCTCGTTAATTCTTGTTTTTCCCATCAATGAAATTTCATCCAAACCATCCAATCCATGCACGAACAACGCCCTTTTATAACCTATGGAAGCAGCTACCTTAGAAACCGTATCCAAAAGCTCCGGCTTATAAACCCCCATAACATGACGGGAAGCCTGTGAAGGATTAATCAACGGACCGATTATCGTATAGAAAATTGTTTTAATACCCAAATCCTTTTCCGGAGGAAGCACCTTTCCCATTACCGGATGGAATAGCGGTGCATAAATAAATGCAATCCCCACCTCTTCAATGAGCTTTTCAACCGATTTGGGGCTCTGATTGATTTCTATACCCAGGGCTTCCAGCACATCGGCACTTCCCGAAAGGCTTGATATGGACCGGCTTCCGTGCTTGGCAACAGGAATACCCGCAGCCGCTGCAACAAAGGCCACTGCTGTGGAAATGTTAAACGTGCTCAAACCCCCACCGGTTCCACAGGTATCCATTAGCTCGTCATCTACATCAGGAGAGATTTTTATACAATTATCCCTCATAGCCTGGGCAATAGCAGTAATTTCCGTCAATGTCGGTCCCTTCATTAATAATGCCACCTGAAAACCGGCAATTTGAACATCACTGAGCTCGTCATTTTTTATAGCAACAATCAAACTGTATGCTTCTTCATAGGTCAGGTCTTCCCTTGCCGTCAACTTTTTTAAAACATTTCTAATCATATCGATTCCTCCTATTTTCCGGATTCTGCACTTTCCATAGAGGCAAAACCCAATTTGTTAATGATGGGTATTCATATTTTTTGCCTTATTTAACCGCACTCTTCATTTTTCGTACATAATCAACAACATGAGGTATACAGTCTATGCCGTATTGCCCTACGATTTTGACAATGGCACTTCCCACAATTACTCCGTCGGAAAATTTGCTCATTCTTGCTGCCTGCTCCGGTGTTGATATCCCGAAACCGATGGCACAAGGAATATCCTTAACCTCTTTTACCTGCTTTATCATGTCCTCTGCATCATTTCCGATTTCAGCCCGGACTCCGGTAACTCCCATAGATGATACACAATACACAAATCCCCGGGCTTCCCGGGCAATCATCCGTATTCTCTCACGGGATGACGGAGCAATCATTGAAATGAACTCAATACCGTATTTTGAACAATAGGGCAGAAATTCATCCCTTTCTTCAAAGGGAACATCGGGAATAATAACCGCATCAATTCCCACCTCCTGGCTCTTTTTCATAAACCTCTCGGCACCGTAAGTGAAAACGGGATTGGCATAAGTCATAAAGGCCAAAGGCACATCACACGACTTACGAATATTTTTTACCATGTCAAAAATTTTATCGGTTGTAGTTGCGGCAGAAAGTGCACGGTAGTCGGCCTCCTGAATCACCGGGCCTTCCGCCACCGGATCGGAAAAGGGTATACCCAGTTCAATCAAATCGGCACCGGCTTCTGCCATCTTTAAAACCAACTGTTCCGTTATTTCCAAGGAAGGATCCCCCGCAGTTATAAACGGGATAAAAGCCTTACCGTTACTAAAAGCCCTCTGTAACTTATTCATAAATCTGTTCCCCCTTATACCTTGCTATTGCAGCAACATCCTTATCTCCTCTTCCCGAAAGACAAATTACAATGATTTGATCCTTACCCATGGTCGGAGCCAACTTCATTGCATAGGATACTGCATGGGCACTCTCAATTGCCGGTATGATTCCCTCAACCAGTGAAAGGTATTCAAAAGCCTTTACAGCCTCATCATCGGTAACCGGCACGTATTCGGCCCTGCCTGTATCCTTCAGGTTTGCATGCTCCGGACCTATTCCCGGATAATCAAGCCCTGCCGATATGGAATACACTGGTGCAATCTGTCCGTATTCATCCTGACAGAAATAGGACTTCATTCCATGGAAAATACCTGGCTTTCCGTTTGCTATTGTTGCCGCATTCTTGTCCGTTTCAACACCTTTTCCTGCCGCTTCGCACCCAATCAGGCGAACACCGGTGTCATTAATAAAGTCGTAGAATAATCCCATTGCATTGCTGCCTCCCCCGACACATGCCAATACCGCATCGGGGAGCCGCCCTTCTTTTTTCATTAACTGCTCCTTAACCTCTCGGCCTATCACGCTTTGAAAATCCCGGACAATGGTGGGAAACGGGTGCGGTCCCATGACAGAGCCCAACACATAATGAGTATCATGAACCCTCTTAGTCCACTCACGCATTGTTTCATTTACCGCATCCTTCAGGGTCTGAGTTCCGGTGGTTACCGCATGAACCTCAGCCCCTAAAAGCTTCATCCGAAATACATTCAGTGCCTGTCGTTCGGTGTCCTCTTTGCCCATAAATATCTCACACTTCAACCCTAAAAGTGCAGCCGCAGTTGCTGTTGCCACCCCATGCTGTCCGGCTCCGGTTTCGGCTATAACCCGGGTTTTCCCCATGCGTTTGGCAAGGAGCACCTGCCCCAAAACGTTGTTTATTTTGTGGGATCCAGTGTGGTTTAGGTCCTCCCGCTTTAAATAAATCTTTGCCCCTCCGAGATCCTTTGTCATTTTGCCCGCAAAATAGAGGAGCGATGGCCGCCCGGCATAATTTTCCAACAATTCATTCAGCTCCGCAACAAACCCCGGATCGTTCTTAAAGCGATTGTAAGCTTCCTCCAGTTCAATTACAGCATTCATCAGTGTCTCAGGAATGTACTGACCTCCATGTACTCCAAATCTTCCTTTTGGCATATGCGTCACTCTCCCATAATAAAAGTCCAATCAAAGGGCATCGAGCCCTCACCGCTTTTTGGTCATTTCATTTCGTGAAATCTCACGAAATAAAAAAAGCTTTCATCCCTGTTAAGGGACAAAAGCATTTGACTTCTGTGGTACCACCCAAATTGACGGAAAACCGTCCACTCATTTTGCATACTAACATATGCACCCCACTGATAACGGACAGGGTTCCCGTAAGTGCCTACTCTCGCAACAGGATTTCGGACTTCCCTCTCAAGCCCATTCAGAATAACCTCTATAATCGCATTCCCACCAGCTAGCGACTCTCTTTGTACAGGTAATTATCCCTACTCTTCTTGATCATAGGTTTACAACTAGTATTAAACAAATTATAGCATTTATCATATACCTCTGTCAACTGCAATTATTGTAATTTTAAGTTTATACATTTATATACTCATTATTACTGCTTACCTGAATATTTATCTTCGCATTTTAAAAATTAATTATCCCAAGGTGTTCCAAAAGAATCTTCAACCCCATAGCAATGAGTATAGCACCGCCCACAGTCTCTGCTTTTGACTGGAACTTTGCCCCAAACAGGTTTCCGATCTTAACCCCGGCAAAAGAAAAGCTAAAGGTAATGATTCCAATCATGGCAACAGCGGGAATAATGTTCACCTGTAAAAAAGCAAAGGTAACACCTATTGCCAAAGCATCAATACTTGTAGCCAGAGCCAACAGCGTCATACTCTTTATATTAAAGGAATCATCAGGTATCTCACAGGTGTTTCGGGATTCTTTTATCATATTGATTCCGATAATTGATAGAAGAATAAAAGCAATCCAATGGTCGATTGATACTATATACTTCTCAAATTGCTTCCCCAAAAGATAACCCAAAAGGGGCATTAACGCCTGAAATCCTCCGAAAAAACAGCCGGTAATAACAGCATTCTTATAGCTCATTTTTTTCATCGACAATCCCTTACAAATCGATACTGCAAAGGCATCCATTGAGAGTCCGACTGCTATGATTAATAGTTCTATATTTCCCAAATCATCATTCTCCTTCCTGATTTTTTATTATAACATGAATCTGACAAGTATCAAGAAGAATTCTAGTATTCCCCAGTTTTTTATAAGGATCTTTTTTCCTAACAGGATACTGAATGAATTGGGTTAACAGTTATGTACGCCGTAAACTAACAAATCTATAAACATAAATATTTTAAAATAATACTTATTAAAAATATGCTTCATATAATAATGATGTATATTTATATCACACATGTTTATGTAAAATAATTGCTTGAATTTATCCTTTACTGCAATAACAAAGTATGCGATAATAAATTTTGTAAAAAATCTGTGAAAAGTGAGGTCGAAAAATGAAGAACAAACAACTTATAGCTTTAGTCGTAGCAGGGTTAGTATTTGTATTTGTATGCTCTTCAAGTGTTTTGGTAAACACCATATCAAAACAATTTGAATCATCCCTGAATTTGAATAGTTTTAGTCTTTCCGGCAATGTTCTGCCTGTAACCCCACATATCGGTGTGGTAAAAGTGGAAGGCACCATTATGGATTCCGGAAGCACCAGTTTGTTTAGCAGTGAAGGATATAATCATCAAAACACTCTGGATCTCATTGAGGACCTGAAGAATTCATCAAGCAATAAAGGGATTTTGTTGTATGTTAATTCTCCCGGTGGTACTGTTATCGCCAGTGATGATCTCTATCTGAAATTAAAAGAATATACCGAAGAAACCGGAAGACCCGTCTGGACATATATGGCAGATCAGGCATGCTCCGGCGGTTACTATATATCGATGGCTTCCGAGAAAATTTACGCAAACAGAAACACCTGGACCGGTTCTATTGGCGTTCTCATCTCCTTGATGAATTATAAAGGCTTATATGAGAAAATAGGACTTAAAGGAATTTATATAACAAGCGGCAACAATAAGGCAATGGGTGCGGGCGACCTTGATTTAACCGATGAACAGCAACAGATTCTACAGAGTCTTGTGGACGAGTCTTATGATCAGTTTGTCGGAATTGTAGCAGAAGGCAGAAATATGACAGTGAGCCAAGTCAAGAAGATCGCTGATGGCAGGATTTACTCCGCAAAGCAGGCGTTGGACAATAAACTTATTGATGAAATTGCAACATATGAAGAAATGAAAGAAGCTTTCAGTAAAGAACTTGATGATGCTGAAATATACACACCGGAAACCAATGATTTATTTAATTTCGGTTCATTATTCAGTAACATGAGCAAATTGAAGCCACGTTCGGATGCAGAAATGCTCATTGAATTCATGGACAAAAACGGAAGCGGGGTGCCAATGTATTATGCAGAACCAGGATTGTTCTAGTACTACCATATATGCAGGATTTGCAGTTCGTTTAATGGCTTTCATTATTGATTCATTGCTTGTGGGAGCTGCACTTATGATTGTGCGTATACCGGTTTTCTTTATTTCCCTTATAGATCCGTCAAACATTTTGAAAGTGCCCGTGCTTTTTAAGTTCAGTGTTTATGATATAGTGCTTTACCTTTTGGGTGCAACGTATTATGTTTTGATGACTTATTATTGCGGCTTTACTCTGGGGAAAAAACTGTTAAATTTAAAGGTAGTAAGCGATAATGAAGAAGGATTGACCTTTATCAATGTTCTATACCGTGAAACAATCGGAAAATATTTATCTGCGATTCTTTTTATTGGCTATTTAATGATAGCAGTTGACAGTGAAAAGCGGGGTCTTCATGACAGGCTTTGCGATACCAGAGTCATATACAATTTTAAGATTCCGGTTAAGGTAGTGACAGAAGAACAACCCATCAACTAAGACATAGAACAGGGGACAGTTCTCTGTTTTAGAACAGAGAACCGTCCCCCGTTTGATCCCCTTTTTGATCTTTACTTTTCTTTCGATGCCTGACACACTCAGTCAATAAATATTCAATCTGCCCGTTCAGTGAACGGAAATCATCTTCTGCCCAAGCAACTAATTCTTTCCAAAGGGAAGACGATAGTCGCAAGACCAGCTGCTTCTTGTCTTTTTCCTTATTCTCCATCTATCATCATCCCACCCTTCCATTCTTATCAATATAATGAACCACTGTTTACAACCGGCTGAGCATCCCTGTTTCCGCAAAGAACAACCAATAAATTGCTGACCATTGCTGCTTTTCTCTCTTCATCAAGATTAACTATATCATTTTCACTGAGCTTGGCAAGAGCCATTTCCACCATTCCGACAGCACCCTCAACAATCTTCTGTCTTGCATCAATAATAGCTGTTGCTTGCTGTCTCTGTAACATAGCAGAGGCAATTTCCGGTGCATATGCCAGATGAGTAATTCTGGTCTCAATTATTTCAAGTCCTGCAATATCCACCTTTGATTGAAGCTCCTGCTTAATCTTATCTGCAACCTCGATACTGCTTCCACGAAGAGATTTTTCATTTTCGTCTTCCAAGGATATGTCATAAGGATAAAGCCGTACAATATTACGCAATGCGGAATCACACTGGATGGAGAGATACTCTTTATAGTTGTCCACATTGAAAACTGCTTTTGCGGTATTAACAACCCTCCAGATTACCACAACCCCAATGATTACAGGATTTCCTAATTGATCGTTTATTTTTTGCTTATCATTGTTCAGCGTCATGGTCTTAAGTGAGATTTTCTTGCTCACAAAAGATACCATTGCACTCTGTGGTGCATCCTTAGCAAGCATTGCCGCTTTTTCATCAACAATATTACCGGTAGATACGGGAGACACTGCAGCCGGATTGACAGCTGAAACAAAGGGATTGGCAAAGAAAAAACCCTCACCCTTCAATGTGCCGTAATACTTGCCGAAAAGCGTTAACACAAGAGCTTCATTGGGTTTAAGTACTTTCAGCCCGGCAAACACTATGGGACCAATAAGGAAAAAATATAAAGCCCCCACTACAATCAAAACTATACCCATTTTAACGTTTGATTCGCTGTCTACAAGTGTAACACCCCAGATAAAACACGCTACGGACCCCAGCATAAGCAAAATATTCAATAAAAGAACCGTCATGCCGTTTCTGCTCTTTGCGATGATTTCTTCATACTGCATGTTTCTTTCATTAAGCTTAATGTCTGACATTTATAAAACCCCTTTCTTTAAAATAATACAGTCTAGTATCATTTTGATATCATATTGTTTTCACTTTAATATTACCATGTATTTTTTCGCATGTCAATATTCTCTATCTGATAAGGTACATTATATAAATGTAAGGAAAAGTATTCCAGTTGCTTATAGTATTGGTACATTTTTCCTTGTCTAAACCCATACATATATTTAAAACAGCTTAAATAAAAGTTCAAATATATTTAATAACTAGTTTCCTTTTTTAACAGTTATAATGTATAATATACAATGGTAATTAAAAGATATAAGAAATGTTAAGGAGGTTCATCAATGTTTCCAATCACAACACAAACGATTCAAATCGTTTCGCTCATCATCTCTGCCCTCGCTCTTGGTGTTGCTGCATGGCTGTACACATGGGTGAAGGCTCAACCATCTTCCAATAAACGTATTGCTGAAATTGGTGAATATATTCGCCAAGGTGCCAATACGTTTTTAAAACGTGAGTATTTAGTACTCGCACGTTTTACCGCAGTAGCAGCTATTTTGATTGCAATATTGTTGCCCAAACCAATCTGGACAGGCAATAATATTCTTGATAATATCTTGATGGCTGTCTCATATGTATTCGGTACGGTTCTGTCCGCCCTTGCCGGAAAGATCGGTATCCAAATCGCAACTATTGCCAATATTAAGGCTGCCGAAGCTGCACAAAAAGGCGTTAAGCCTTCTTTTATGGCAGGTTTCCGCGGCGGTGCGGTAATGGGTATGGCTGTTGTTGGCACCAGCCTTTTAGGTGTCACACTTGTGTTTATGATTATTGGAGATGCAAGTGCACTTTTGGGATTCAGTTTCGGTGCAAGTTCGCTGGCACTTTTTGCCAAAGCAGGCGGTGGTATTTTCACAAAGACTGCCGACATCAGTGCCGACCTC
>DAOOJC010000038.1:0-8860 GCA_035384905.1 Acetivibrio sp.
ATAAAAAATATTTGACATATACATTGTTTGGCTTAAATAATACTCCCCTGTTCAGCTATGACTCTAACACGATGAATTCTGAGGCTAAAAAGGCTTATTTGGATGTATTGGCATCAAACTCAAAGGATAGCGGTTATCTTAAAATTCTAAGCGGCTTTATGAGCCTGCTCGAAGAAAACGGTTACAAACTAACGGGTGAGGTAGAAGAATACTGGGACGAAGTAATGGAAAAGCTGGATTAACAGGGGAGTTTAAAATACAGAAATGGGGGTCTTTATGGCTCCCATTTTTTTATGAGATTTGATGTAGGAAATTTTTCACAAACGAAAAATTTCCTTCGTATTGAAGTGTTATATAGTGTAACGTTTATTACGACTTAAGCGTCATTATTATTGTACGCACAACTGACCGGTTGGTGAAAAGGAGCTAAGAATATGTTTCAGGAGGAAAAGCTGCAAAAAGCACACGATGGAGATCTAAAGGCGATAGAAGAAATATGCTCTTTAACATGGGAACCCGTATACCGTTTTGTATACTATAAAGTGCAAAACCGTCAGGAAGCGGAGGATATTACACAGGAAGCCTATGTAAAGGCATTTACCTATCTTCAGAGAAACGATGTAAAAATAGAAAAATTTATTGGCTTTTTAAAAACCACAGCATTAAATATTTTGCGGGATAAGTGGAGGAAGAAAAAACGCTTGGGTTCAAAGGTAAATTATGACGAGATAAGCCCTGCAGAAACAGCTGTGGACGATGCTACGGAGGCCAGCACCCAGAGGACGGTAATACAGGATGCAATGAACAAACTTAATGGAGAGCAGCGGACGGTTATTGAGTTGCGGATACTCAAGGGCTATTCCACATATGAGACTGCAAAAATCATGAACAAAAAAGAAGTCACGGTTCGTGTGCTGCAGTACAGGGCATTGAAAAACCTTGCTGCAATCCTTAAAAGTTATGATTAATTATGGAAGTTGGAGGTATAGAATTATGGTAAATGATGAAAAAAGGCTGTCTGATTATATTGACAGGCTAAATGAGGAGAAGAAACCCAAAGCCCATGAAAATTCTGCGGAGTCTTCGGAAATGGAGGAGCTTATGAAGACAGTGAGAAAAGTTCGCAGTTTAAAGGAGCCCACTCTTCCAGGGCTGGACTATCCCGGGAAGCTGGCCGAAAATGTGGCAAAACAGCTATCGTCAAAGCCGGCGGTTAAGAATAAAAAATGGACTTGGATTGCTGCAACGGCAGCGGTAGCGGCAGTTGTTACACTGGTACTTACACTGAATTTTGTATTGCACCCCGGAGGCATTGATATTGTTTATGCTATGGAACAAGCCTTTCAAGAAGTAAAGGCATACCATGGGGTTATTGAGATTATTGAGAAGAATGCCGAGGGACAGAAGACCACGCAGGCAATCCGTGAGGTATGGGCCGATAAGGAAGGACACTATTATGTAAAAGAGCTTTACGGCTCGCAGACGGGCCTGGTAACGGTAAACAACGGAGAAAAGAAATGGCAGCAGCGTACTGATGAGAAACAAGTGTTTATTTTCCCAGCATTTCCTGACCCGTACCGATTTACTTTTGAACTGGGTAATGAAATAGACGATGTTAAGAATGCCGCTGTGGTTAAGACTATCGGAGAAGACAGTGTTTCAAACAGGGAAGCTGCGGTTTTGGAGGTCACACCTAAGGGCGGACAACCGTACCGCATATGGATTGATAAAGAAACCAAACTTCCGCTTAAGCGGGAGAGTGCAATGTTTAATTCAATCCAATATACAGTGACTTATATGAGCATTGAATATTGCGATGTTTTGCCCAAGGAATTGGTTGCATATAGTATTCCGGCGGGATTTGAGGAAATAGACAAAAACCCTGAACAATTGGTTAACAGTATTGAAGAAGTAGAGGGCATGACCGGGTTTACTCCCAAAATGCCAAAAGAAATACCACAAGGTTACGAAAGAGACAGCATAGCGGTTGCTAACGGTATGAAGACAGTCAAACTCAATTATAGTTCGCCTGATAAACGAAACCGGATAATTATTTTGCAGGGTAAAGAAGAAGGAGAATTAAATCCGGCATCAACAGCGGTTTTAGGCACGGTTAACGGAAATGTTGCCGAAATCCAGTCACCTGTTCAAGGGGATTATGGAATCATTGCGGGTGGAGGAGTTTATTCCGGTATAACGGATATTTCATCTATTCGTTGGCAGGAAGGCGGGTTTGAATTTGCTGTAGTTGGAAACGTTTCGCCTGAGAACCTGGCTTTGTTTGCAGAAAGCTTAACCGGCGGTCCGGTGGTGATTCCAAAAGGGGATGAAAAAACTTATGATAAGCCGCAGATTAAGGTTCCTGTTGATCTGGAAATTGAAGAAAATGAACAGAAGAGTGCAGATGCCGGGCATTCCCCGTGGAAACTTGATCCCGTTTATGTTGCCCAGGTATTTGCAAGCCTCAAGATTTCTCCGGAAGGAATTCAGGGAGACTACCCTGTCCCGTATGAGGATATTAGGCTAATAAAAAATGACGGTGTGGATGCTGTTGCGGAAATAAGTACAGCAAAAGCAACGGTACGCAGGGTGTATTTAAAGAGACTGATAAGACAGGACAGCACGGGAATATGGACTGTGGTAGGATATGACCCCGTTTCGCCTGAATAAGATGCAAAAGGATTCTTAAATCCTGTGATATTGAAGAAACATTGTGAAGCAAGTTATAGATGCCTGTCAATACGTTGTGGAAAGGGCTAGCATCGTTCGAATGCAGTAAGTGAGTTTTGCCCTACCCCACGAAGTATTCACAGGCTCTGTACTTGTGAAATTAAAGTTTTCTTTTCATATTTAATAAATGCACCTGCCGCATACCGGGCGGTATGAGCGGAGGTGAGAGAAAAGAAAAAATCAGCTGTTTTCTACTTTTTCAATTTCGTCACTTAGATTATAAGTGATGCATTTTGATGCTCTTCGGGTACGAGTGCGGGTGGATGTTTCCTTTTTTGAAGCCGTTCCCTTTCCTGCCCTTTTTGCCGAAGAGACAACCTTTGCCGATGCCCGGCTGCTGCAATTTTTATTTGTGCAGCTGCCGTCCAGCATCAACGAACCACAGATACAAAATTCCGCCAATTAAATCACTCCTTTAATAGTAATTATACCACAAAAAATGAAATCTTATATGTTTCCTAAAAAACATTTAAGTGTATAGTATTTAATGTGAAAAAATGCGGAGGCAGTATTTTGTATCAAAAAATTTCAAAATTGATATTAATTTTCACAAGTCAACTTTTCAAATACTCTTTTTTAATATATAATTGAATAACAACGTTATTATTTATTCTTGTTATTCCGATATATATTGCAGGTATTATAATTATTCTTCAATAGGAGCTCACAATCGATGTTTAAAAAAAAGATTTTAATAATTGATGATACCGAATTCATGACAAAATTGATTTCAGATATCTTAATAAGTTCAGACTATGATGTTGTGATTGCATCTAATGGTCCCACAGGTTTGCAAAAGGTCAGAACGGAAAAGCCCGACCTTGTTATTCTTGATGTTGTTATGCCGGGTATGGATGGCTTTGAGGTTTGCAGAATTTTGAGGGAAGACGAGAGTAATAACCTGATGCCCATTATCATGCTGACAGCACAGGAAAACGAAGACGATAAGCTTACAGGGCTTGAGCTGGGTGCCGACGATTACATTATAAAGCCGTTTAACAGCAGAGAGTTGGTTAGCAGGGTCCGGAACACATTGAAACGTATTGACAGAAACAGGTGGGCAAATCCTCTTACCGGTTTGCGAGGGAATATTGAGATACAGACTGAAATAAACCAAAGGATTGCCACCAAACAGCACTTTGCGGTTATTTATGCGGACCTTGACAATTTTAAGGCTTACAACGATGTGTATGGTTTTGCCAGCGGGGATAGGGCTATTAAGCTGACTGCCGATATTATCATTGATAATGTGCATAACTGCGGAAATCCCGAAGACTTTATAGGTCATATTGGCGGGGATGACTTTATTATTGTCTCAACTCCCAATAAGGCAGAATTGGTATGCAAGGGAATAATCAATGACTTTGATACAAAGATTAAAAGCCTTTATTGTGATGAAGACTTGAAAAGAGGGTATATTGTGACAAGTAACCGGCAGGGTCAGATTATGAAGTTCCCTTTGATATCCATATCTTTGGCTATTGTATCTAACGAAATGAGGGATCTCATCAGTCATATTCAAATTTCTGAGATAGCGGCAGAACTCAAAAAGAAGGCGAAATCCATGCCGGGAAGCACATATGTTAAGGACAGAAGAAAGAGTTAGAATCATTAAATATTCCGTCGTAAACAAAAAACATAATCAAAAGATTTTTCTTCATATTTAACTTAATAAGGAATGGATTCAAACAATTTACAAGGAGGTAAGTTTTGTGAGACTTAAAAGATCCCATGCTTTTTTGTTGACTGTTTTTATATGCATAACTTTGGTGCTGCCTGGTTGTAAAAATGTTGAGGCCGACTATAACGGGATTTGTTTAAATCTTGGGGATGAGCCGTTAACCCTTGATCCTCAGTTGGTTTTTGATGTTGTTCCAATGAGGGTTATTAATGCCGTTTTTGAAGGGTTATGCAGGAAGGACAAAGAAGGCATGCCTGTTCCCGGTGCTGCGGAGCATTGGGAGATAAGTGAGGACAAGCTGACCTACACTTTTTATATCAGAAAGGATGCAAAGTGGTATAACGGTGCGTCTGTCACTGCAAAGGACTTTAAAGATGCCTGGATGCGAGCCCTTGACCCTGAACCGCAATATCATGAACCTGCTTATATGGCAAACCTCTTTTTTTGCATAGAGGGAGCCGAAGAGTACGCATATGGAGAAGGCAAGCCCGAGGATGTAGCAATTGATGCAGTGGATGACAGGACTCTGAGGGTTACCCTTGTACAACCGACACCATACTTTTTGGATCTGGTATGCAACAGTGTGTATATGCCGGTTAACAAAGAGTTTTTCGATCAACAGATTTCCGGAGATATTTCAGAGTATGGGACAGAAGCCGAAACGATTTTGGGTAACGGGCCTTTTATGGTAGAGAAATGGAATCATGATGAGAGCATTGTTTTGAAAAAGAATAATGCATACTGGAATTCGGACAAAATCAGCATTGAAAAGATTGAGTTTAAAATGATAAAAGATAATACTGCTGCCGTTAACTCCTTTAAGGCTGGAGAAATCGATATGGTGGAAATAAACGACCACCTTCTGGCAGATGAATTAAAAAACAGCAACTGCCGGGTGGAAACCTACGATGCGGGAATAGTTCAATACATAACAATAAATAACGAGGATCCTGTGCTCTGCAATGTAAACATAAGAAAGTCCCTTTCCTATGCTCTTGACAGGAAAACCCTTGTGGAAAAGGTATTGAATGATGGTTCGAAAGAGGCTTTTGGCTTTGTCAGCCCTGTTGTGGCAGGGTATGAAGGAAAGTTCAGGAAACAGGCAGGAGACCTGTATAAGGACAATGATAAAGATACGGCAAGAAAGCTCCTTGAAAAAGGATTGGATGAGTTAGGCCTGTCTGAAATGCCAAAGATCACATTTTTGATTAATGACCAGGAGATATCGAAAAGAGATGCCCAGGTGTTGCAGGACATGTGGAAAAAGAGCTTGGATGTTGATGTAGAGCTGCAGGTAATGTCCTTTGACGCAATGACGGAAAAGATGCTTTCAAAAGATTATCAGATGGCACTTCTCATGTGGTCGGCGGACTATAATGACCCATTGGCTTATCTCGATATTTTTTCGTCAAACAACTTTTATAATGTGGCATATTACCACAATAAGCAATTTGAAGAGCTTTTGGCTGAATCCATCGAGGAAACCGATGTAAAGAAAAGGATGGATTTGCTTTTGAAGGCGGAAAAGATTGCAATAGATGACATGGCTGTGTGCCCGCTTTACTTTGTTGCCAACAGTTATGCAGTTAAAAGCCGGGTTAAGGGACTGGTGAGAGGAAGCAGTGCCATACAGGATATTGATGTTTACTGGACCTATGTAGAATAGGTTAAAATAAAGGATGCAAGCGGCTGCTGCTATGCACGGACTGCATTGAAAGGACATACTATCCTTGAGAAGGGGATGAAAAATTGAAGTTTGTGCGGTTTTTGCTAAAAAGATTGGCATTCTTTTCGGTAACCATGTGGCTGGTAGTGACTTTAACCTTTGTACTTATAAGGTGTTTGCCGGGAAGCCCGTTTAATACGGATAAAATGATTCATCCTCAAATACTTGAAAATCTCAATACAAAGTACGGCCTTGACAAGCCTTTTTATGAACAGTACCTTCGATATATCCAAAACCTTGTAAGAGGTGATCTTGGAATATCCATGATTTATAAAAACCGGAGTGTTGCCTCCATCATAAAAAGAGCATTTCCGGTCTCGCTGGATTTAGGTGTCAGGGCCATTATACTGGCAGCGTTTGCCGGCCTTTTTCTGGGACTGATATCGACACTTTACAGTAATAAAGCAGCGGATCACGTTATTTCAGCAATAACAATGATTGCCGTTTCGGTGCCGGGCTTTGTTGCCGGAGCACTGCTTCAGTATTTTTTGTGCTATAGACTGTCTGTTTTAATACAGAGCATAACCCAAGTCGGATACAGTGTTTTTCCCAATACGGGGTGGGAGGGTTTTCGTTCCACCGTTGCACCGACAATGGCACTTGCTGCCGGAGTAATGGGAATGGTGGTCAAGATGCTCAGAACAAGCATGAAGGATGTGCTGGATCAGAATTATATAGTTATGTCCAGGGCGAAGGGGCTTAATAAGAGGGAAGTTGTGCTAAGACACGCATTAAAAAACGCACTGCTTCCTTTGCTGTCGATATCGGGTCCTTTGGTTTCGTCAATAATTATGGGGTCTTTTGTAATCGAAAACATTTTTTCCATTCCGGGATTAGGCCGATACTTTGTATCCAGCGTGCAGGACAAGGATTATACGATGGTTTTGGGACTGGCAGTTTTCAGTGTGTTTATTGTGGTTCTTATAAACACAATAACCGATATATTGTACGCAGTTGTCGACCCCAGAGTGTGTATTGAGTCAAAAGACAGGCTTAAAACATAGTTTTTCCGAAATATACAGGCATGGGGGCAGGGGATATGCTCTTATATGTAAAGACCGCTGTTTTCGGTGTATTAAAAAATAAAATAGCATTAGCCGGTGCTGTTATTTTTTTCGTTATCGTTATGATGGCAATAGCGGCACCGGCGTTTTCCCCCTATAATTACTACAGCCATGATGCAGACAGCATATTTCTAAAGCCTATGTCGGAAGGACATTGGTTTGGTACCGATGAGTTTGGAAGGGATTTGTTTGTGAGGGTGTGGATGGGGGCACGAATATCTCTTGCAATAGGTATCCTGGCGGCGATTATTCAGATGGTTATCGGTACTTTATATGGGGGAATGGCAGGCCTTTTTGGAGGATTGGCGGACGAGGCAATGATGAGGCTGGCAGATGCATTGTATTCTATTCCGGACCTTATTTTAATTGTGCTTGTTACGCTGATGATGGGAAACAGCGGCTTTTCGGTGGTACTGGCACTTTCATTGACCGGCTGGACGTCAACAGCCCGGGTAGTGAGGGGCCAAACCCTTATGCTCAAGGAAATGGATTTTGTGAAGGCGGCCAAGATGTTCGGTGCCGGTAGATGGTACATCATGTTCAAGCACATACTTCCCAATTGCAGTGGACAGATTCTTGCGAGTTTGATGCTTAATGTACCTTCGGCTATTTTTGCAGAAAGCACATTAAGTTTTCTCGGTCTTGGAATAAGACCGCCTGAGGCAAGCTGGGGCACTTTGGTTAATGAAGGGTTTAAGTATTCAAACATTACATACCATCCCTGGGTCGTGTTCTTGCCCTTGCTCTTTATTGCCATAACCATGATTAGCCTGAACATATTGGGGGATGAATTTAAAAAGGTTCTGGATTCAAAGCATTAGTCAATAAAGGTGGTCTTGAGCATGGATACAATTCTAAAGATAAAGGATTTTTCCTTGTCTATTAAAGGGAAAAAAATACTGGATAATATTAATATGAGCGTTTCGAAGGGAGAGATCCTTGCCATAGTGGGTGAATCGGGAAGTGGTAAAAGCATGCTTGCCCGATCCATACTAAGACTTAACTCCCCGGACTTTTTTGACATAAAAGGAGAAATATTTTTTCGTGACCAGGATATTAATTCACTGCCGGAAAAACAGTTAACTAAAATACGGGGAGCAAAAATAGGAATGGTATTCCAAGAACCCCTTTCATATCTCAATCCTGTTATTAAAATGGCAAGCCAGCTTACGGAGCCTTTAACCAAACATAAAAAAGTTAATAAAAGAAAAGCAGCCGAATTAATGGAAGACTTGCTCCGGAAGCTAAATATAAATAATCCCGAGCAATACATGAAAAGATATCCCCACCAGTTAAGCGGAGGAATGGCACAAAGGGGCGTGATCGCCATGACCTCCTCCTGTGAGCCTGAGCTAATCATAGCGGATGAGCCCACCAGTTCTCTCGATGTAATTATTCAGTTTTCTATAACAAAGCTTATAAAGGATCTTGCAAAACTTCTGGGAGTATCGGTTGTTTTCATTACCCATGATTTGCGGCTGGCAGCTAAAATTGCGGACAGGGTTGCTGTAATAAGCAAAGGCAGAATAGTTGAAGAAGGGGATGTGCAAGAAGTATTGAAAAACCCAAAGTCTGAAGAGACGGCCCAATTATTAAATGCCTGTATTGTGAGTGGGGGCCGGCAGATCGGTGCAAAGAGTAAAGTCCTATTGGAAATCC
>DAOOJC010000039.1:0-8823 GCA_035384905.1 Acetivibrio sp.
CTCAATAACCTTTATGTCATGAACAACAAATTCATTATCAAAGGTCACTGAAACAACAGCCTTCATTTTACCTTCAGAATCAATTTTCCTGATACGAACATCGGTAATTTCCATGAGATGCTACCACCTTCCGTAAATTGTGTATTCATCGTGTACTATTATTATATTCGTCATTATTTTCGAATTTCCTTCTTATTTTCTCACCATTTTAATTTTTATTTTTCGTTAAATATAACCTCTTAATAGCATTTCTCATTATAAGCATATTATTCATAACAAATACATATTGTCTAAAAATATATCTTTATCAGCCAACAACAATGAAGAAAAGGTCAAATCCAATCGTTTGCCAGCTTTACATCAATAAGCTTTTCTTCTTCATTAACGATATTCAAGGTTAATAGAGAGACATAATCCTCAACCAACTTTTTTGAAGGCTCCTGAGTTTCGATGACAACCCCGATACCGGCGACCTCGCATTCAAACTCTCTTGCAAGCTCAATAATTCCTCTGGCCGTGCCTCCGCCTTTCATAAAATCATCTATAAAAAGCAGCTTCGAATACCGTTTCAAAGCTCTCATGGGAAGCACCATGGTTTGTATTTTCTTCGAAGACCCGGATACATAATTTATGTTTACTGATGGTCCGTCGGTGGCTTCACTGTTATGCCTTGCTATAACCAGGGGTACGCCTAAGTGCTTTGCCGTTGAGAAAGCAAGGGGTATTCCCTTGGTCTCGACTGTGATAACACAATCAATTTCCCTATTAAAGAAGTGTCCGGCAAAAATATAACCTATTTCGGATATTTTACGCGGGTCATAAATAACATCGAGCATATACAAATATCCTCCGGGAAGAATCCTTTGGCTGTTGGATAAATCTTGGCACAAAGTATTTAGAATACCTCTTATTTTATTCTTGCTATAGCCCGGTACAAACCTTACTCCCCCTGAGGAACCCGGCAAACTTTCTATAAAACCCAAATCGAATTTCTCAAGCAGATTTTGAACAATACCTATATCCTCACTTACCGTAGACTTCGCAGACCCGAACATCTCTGCAAAGCTCCCCAGTGTAAATGTTTCTCCTGGTGAATCGCACATGGTTTTAAGCAATACTGCAATTCTCTCATTTCTATGAAACTTTTCCATTATATCCCCCCGGGCCTGTTTTATACTTTTTCCATCCTGTTGGATGCAAACATGTATAAAATAAGCAATCTTCTTATTAAAATTCACTCTATATAAAAATATAATATTATTATACTATATATATCCGAATATTTTAAGCATTATTAGTCAAATTGTTCAGCAATTATGTGTCCCGATTGCAATCTTTATAACGCTTCGGTTCAAAGATAGTTTTTCGCTTGCATAAAAACTTTCTTTCATTACATTTTTTATTTTAAATTATCTAATTAATTATGCTGAACACTTATAATTGTGCTAAAATTTACATATAATATTAATTGGATTTTTGTTTTTATGTATTGCATTAAATTCAGAAAGGAAATAAATTTCATAATTATTTGAAAAATGTAGAAAATGTTCTTCGACAGACATATAGTATATAATTTAAGGAGTGTTTATATTGGAACAGCTAAGTTTTTTGGATTCAAAAAAAGTCAAAAACGTACATTTTATAGGTATTGGCGGAATAAGTATGAGCGGCCTGGCAGAAATCCTGTTAAACTTGGGGTTTAACATATCCGGTTCTGACATGAAGTCTTCCGAAATAACTTCGAAGCTTGAAAAAAAAGGAATTAAAATATATATCGGTCACAGCGAAGAAAATATAAATAATGCTGAACTTGTAATATACACAGCAGCTGTCAAGGGAGACAATCCTGAGATTGTCAAAGCCAAAAGCCTTGGAATACCGATCATGGAAAGGGCAACCCTGTTGGGTGACATTATGAAAAAGTTCCCTTTCAGCATCGCTGTTTCGGGTACTCATGGAAAAACAACTACGACATCAATGGTTTCAATGATTATGCTAAGGGCTGCCCTCGACCCAACCATACATATCGGAGGTGAACTGGATGCAATAGGAGGCAACACAAGAATCGGCGGCAATAAATACTTTATTGCCGAAGCATGCGAATATGTGGAAAGCTTTCTAAAGTTCCACCCGTTTCTGGCTGTTGTCCTGAATATAGAGGCAGACCACCTCGACTACTTTAAAGATATAGAGCATATTAAAAATGCGTTTTCAAAGTTTGTATCCCTGGTCCCAGAAAACGGGTACGTTGTGGCATGCATAGACGATAAAAACGTTTCTTCCCTGCTCGAAAAAGTGAATTGCAACAAAATTACCTATGGCATCAATTCCGATAATGCCATGTGGAGGGCAACGGACATCAGCTTTAATGAAGACGGCTGTGCTTCCTTCAGTGTGCTAAGGCATAATGAAAAAATTACGGAGATAAGGCTCAAGGTTCCGGGAATTCACAACATAAGCAACTCACTGGCTGCAATTGCGACATGTTATACCCTGGGCTGCAATTTTGAGAGTATAAAAAGCGGTTTGGAAAACTTTATGGGAACTCACAGGCGTTTTGAATTAAAGGGAATTACAGATGACATCAAGGTCATCGATGATTATGCCCATCATCCTTCAGAGATCAAAGCGACATTAAAAGCCGCCCGCAATGGAAATCATCCAAGAGTATGGTCGATATTTCAGCCCCATACATACACCCGTACAAAACTTCTTTTAAATGAGTTTGCCAAGGCATTCACCGATGCAGATAAAATCATTGTTGCAGATATCTATTCTGCCCGAGAAATCGATACGGGAGAGATACATTCCAGTATCCTTGCCGAAAGGATAAAGCAAAACGGACAAGATGCCATATATTTGCCCAGTTTTGATAAAATCGTTGAATACCTTAAAGAAAATGCAGTCCCCGGTGACTTGATACTCACCATGGGTGCCGGTGACATATACAGAGTTGGAGAAATGTTTCTTAAAGACAAACAAATAGCCGCAGTCTGTTAAGAGAAGCAAACACAAGTAAAGAAAAATTAGGTCATTTCACTTCGTGAAATCCCACTAATTAAAAAGAGATGGCAGATTTTATGTACGAATCCTCCATCTCTTAATTTATGCTTATAATTATAACGAATTTATAGCTCTGTTATTTTTTATTCGTATCAATCATTGCAAATTTTATTTCTCCTTCGGCTGCAACCTCGCCTTCAACGGTAGCACGGACCTTGGCCTTTCCCATACCCATTTTGAAAGCCAGAAACTCCGCTTCCAGCTTTAGTACATCACCGGGAACCACCTGTCTTCTGAACTTCATAGACTCAATACCCGTAAAAACTCCAAGCTTCCCTTTGTTCTCTTCAAGCATCAACCCTGCAACGCAAGCAGTCTGTGCCAGAGCCTCTACAATGAGAACTCCGGGCATAATGGGATTGCCGGGAAAATGGCCCTGAAAAAATGGCTCATTTACTGAAACATTCTTAATTCCCACCGCTCTCTTACCCGGTTCGACTTCAACTACCTTGTCAATCAGTAAAAAAGGATACCTGTGGGGAATAATATTCTGAATTTCTATATTTGTCAGCATTCAAACACCTCTTTCCAAAATTATTCAATCGGCATATATTATAGCACAGAGTTGTTGTTTTGTAAAAATAAATGCTGTCTAACTTAATGTCTCATCCCCCATAAAGTATTTTAGCATTACTGCCGAGAGTATTTCCCAGTTTTTCATTATAGGTTTGAAGTTTCTGACTTTTTTAAAAAATCTAAAGTTCTGAGTTTTTTATAGTGTCAATAGAACGCTCGAACGCAGCGAGAATTTTTCCGATTACATCATTTTAGAACCTTTCGAACGATTGCATTTCCAGCAAAGCGTCTGTAAATTGCTTTCTTCTGTAAGTCCGCCTTTGGCAATCGGAATAATATGGTCAATTTCCAATAGTAGATTAGGCTCCTTTGCTATCGAATTACCGCATTGCCTGCATGCAAATCTGTCACGCTCTTTAATATGGTTTCTTAGTCTTTGTGTCATTAATGCTCTTTGACCGGCAGCAGTTTTTCGTCTCTTGACATTTTCATCGATAAAAGCAACAAATCTTTCAAGCATTGGTATATCCATTGTTGTAGTAAATTGTGTGCCTGAATTTCCGCCGGCTGAAATGTATCTGAATGTAAACCGCGGAAAGTATAACTCATTAAAAGCAATTTCTTCAAAGCCTAAATTCTTTTCCAACTCCTTTTGAAAAAATAATCTGATAATTGCCGGAATATCTGTTTTGATGCTTAAAAGGATTTCATCTTTTTTATTTTTCAATAAAATCTTACCTTCTTCAGCAGCGGAAAAATTATTTAAAACATCTTCAAATTTTGATAATGTTTCTTCGTCAGTATTTATGTTGAAATATTTGCAAATATATTTGAATGGTTGCTTTTGAGCATTCGCACATACTTGTCTGCTACAATCGTAAATATTAGGTGCAAATTTTGCATTCAGTCCTTTCTTTTTGTAATTATACCTGCTAATATTTTCAAATTCGGCTTCTCCAAAATCTGTTTTCTTTGCTTTAATGTAAGAACTTTTAAGTTCTTCGATATGTTCATTTAACTCATTACAGTCTGTAATATATTCGGTGATACTTTCCTTGATTTTTCTAAATTTACTGCCTCCGAAATAAATTTTTGAATAAATTATTAAGCTTACCAACAGCAAAATAATAACAAATCCTAACGCAGCATTCAAAAACAACATACAAACTGTAAAAAACCAAATCCACGGATTTGATATGGTATTTTTGCTTTCTTTAATCTTCCGGTTTTCCATTTAAAATCGATGCCTCCTATTATCAGTAGCTATATTATTTATTTAGTTGCATTATTTTTAAAGCAACTAATTATTTATATCCTCACGCATTTTCTCTTTGTATTTTGCAATCTATTCCTTTGATTTTTCTCTTTTACATCATAATTTATTAATACAATCAATATGATTTACAAAGATTTTTTATAAAATTCAAAATTATCGGGCATATTTAGAGAAATTCAGAAAGTTTTCCTTTTCGTCCAATAAAATATGCTCCTCCTCACAGTAAACAGTTTTATACTATCACCGTTTACTTATGAGGGGAGCATATCAATTCTTATACAATCCCTAATTACTTTTTTAAGAAAACTTCCAACCGCTATTTGGTTTATAGCTGCAAGACACCAATTACAATATGTGCCGGCACTTTAAACCGGCGTTTCATTATTGCCCCGTCCTGCAATCAACCCTTTTTAAGGGTCCTGCTAAGCTGCTTATAAAGTTCATCCGCCAGCCCCAAACCTGAACCTTGGGATGCTTCCTTTGCTATTTCTTCATCAAGCATCTCTTCAAAAATCTCTCTTCCTGAATCGGAAGGTATTAAATTTGTTTTTGGTACTGTGGCTTTCATCTGTTTATACACAATACTAAGAAGTATTCCTTCAAACTCCTTGCACGCCTTCATAAGCTCCTTCTCATCTTTGTTGTCAAAGGCGTTTTGCAGCCTCTTCTCAAAACTGTCCCCGGAAACCTTCTCTTCCGTGCTTTTTATTAAATTAGTAAAAGATTCATTGCCTATTCCGCTGATATTCATATTGACGCCTCCGTCTTTTATTCCCGGTCAATATTGCTTCCACACCCGGCACTGCTTATTGGATTGCAACTATAATTGCCGTATGCTGTCTGAAATTGCCGCTATCTCTTGAGGTTGTTTGCAATACCGAGCATTTCATCGGCAGATTGAATTGCCTTTGAATTGATTTCATAAGCCCTTTGTGCAACAATAAGCTTAACCATTTCCTCAACCACTTGCACATTGGATGATTCAAGGTAATACTGCATTACATTGCTCCTGGCACCCATTTCAAGATCGGGCACTGCCTCTCCCGATGCAGAATTGCTTGAATAGAAATTGCTGCCCATGCTTTCCAGTGCATGCCTGTTTGAAAACTTAACAATACCCAGCCTCTGTCCTAAAGGTACTACAACTCCATTTTCATCGGTATAACTAATTTCTCCTTCCGGTGAAACATTGAGCCTGGATACATCAAAGTCAAGAATTATTTCCACTCCGGACTCATCTAAAACCGGATATCCGTCCAATGTTGTAAGCATGTTGCCATTATCCGTTATACTGATTTTAAAGCTGCCGTCCCGGGTATATACAATATTGCCCCTTGGTCCCAATACAGTAAAGAATCCGTCGCCGTCTATGGCAAAATCCAGGGGATTGTCCGTCTTTTCAAGGTTCCCGGTCTGGAAGTTCTTCATCGTAGCCACCGGAGCTGTCCCGTGTCCTACTTGAAGATTCACCGGATTGCCTGCTCCATCAAGAAGATAAGCCCTGTTCAATGTATCATAAAGCATGTCCTTAAACTCTAATCTTGCTTTTTTATATCCTGTAGTGTTAACATTTGAAAGATTGTTTGATATTACATCAACATTCAACTGCTGTGCCGTCATTCCGGATCCGGCTGTCCACAATGCTCTCATCATAGCTTATACCCTCCTATCTCACCACTCCAATTTCATTCACTGCCTTTGCCAAGGTATCATCCTGTGCTTGAAGAATTTTTTGATTTGCTTCGTATGAACGCATTACTGTAATCATGTTTATCATTTCATTTATTGCATTGACATTTGACCGCTCAATATATCCCTGTCTTACAACGCCGTCAAATTCCAACTCCTGTGTTTGCTCTGTCCTCTCCACAAGATTAGAGCCTACTTTTCTCAGCGTCTCAGGATTTTCAAAATTTCTTATGAGAAGCCTGTCAACCAGTTCACCGTTCACAATAATTGAACCATCATCAAGAATATTAAAATCATCTGTCTGAAGTGTAATAAGACCGTTTTCTCCCATGACAAAATAACCGTCCTTGGTTACCAGTTGTCTGGCGGCATTCAGGGCAAAGGCACCATCTCTTGTATAGCATTCCCTGAATTCCCCGTTACCGGAAGGCACTGCCACGGTAAAAAACGCCGAATCTGAATTGTCAATAGCCATGTCAAGGCTACTGTCTGTCTTCATGAACTGTCCCTGATCATAGTACGTGAAAACCTCACCCACATCATTTCCCAACTGCACATTCCCAAGCCTTCCAGAGGGATTGGAATTGCTTGATGTGTCGTTAATACGCCTTACCATCGCATCCGGAAAACTTTCAAATACAACGGTATCCCTTTTGTAAGCATTGGTATTAACATTGGCAAGGTTATTTGATACAACATCCATCTGTTTTGCGTTGGCCAGCATACTCCAGCCGGACGTGTAAAGACCTCTAATCATAGAATATCTCCCGATATATGTTTTCTCTTACATAAAACAATATCGGAAATATAATAAAATAACTTTACAGAAACATAAAATAAAACATATTTTCTTATCTATAACTTGCTTTTTTGTCGTTGGGATCGCTTTTTTCGATTATTTCTATATGTTCGAGGGCTTTTCCGGTACCTAAAGCCACACATGATATGGCATCGTCCGCAACAATAACGTTAATGCCCGTCTTTTCCTGTATAAGCTTGTCAAACCCGTATATAAGACTTCCTCCACCCGTCATTATGATTCCCCTGTCACTAATATCAGAAGCAAGCTCCGGCGGCGTCCTTTCAAGTACGGAATGCACTGCCTCAACAACACTGGAAATAGGCTCTTCCAAAGCCTCCATAATCTCCGTTGAGGTAACGGTTATGGTTTTGGGCAGTCCGGAAATAAGATTTCTTCCTCTAATATCCATGGATACTTCCTGTACTCTGGGGTAAACCGTTCCGATATTTATTTTTAATTCCTCGGCAGTACGTTCACCTATCATAATGTTGTGCTTTTTTCTCATGTATCTGGTAATAGCTTCATCAAATTTGTCCCCGGCGACTTTAATTGAAGAACTCACTACAATTCCGCCTAAGGATATGACAGCAATGTCGGTGGTGCCCCCGCCAATATCAATTACCATGCTTCCACATGCCTTGGATATATCAACACCGGCACCGATTGCAGCCGCTATAGGCTCCTCAATAAGATATGTCTTTCTCGCACCGGCCTGCATTGCTGCTTCCCTTACAGCTCTTTTCTCAACCTCGGTAACCCCGCTGGGTACACATACAATAATTCTCGGCTGGAAGAACTTAAACAATTTATTGCCACAAACTTTATTAATAAAATGCTTTAACATTCTTTCCGTTATATCGTAGTCAGAAATAACGCCTTCTCGAAGCGGTCTTATTGCGACAATATTTCCCGGAGTTCTCCCAAGCATTCGCCTGGCTTCTTCTCCAACAGCAAAAAGCTGATTCGTATTTTTATCAATCGCTACAACCGAAGGCTCTCCAAGAACAATACCTTTCCCCTTTATATAAACGATTATTGATGCCGTTCCCAAATCTATTCCTATATCCTGTCCAAGCCCGAACAAAGTGCATCTCCCCTTAAATCTGTATTGGAAATGTAGATAAAATATATTCATAATAATATTATCACATTATACTATTATTGCAAGAATTTTTTATTATATATTATAGGTAGGGAACAGTTATTGAAGGGAAGAATTAATTATAGTATTTCAAATTTAAAACCGAAAAGTTACCCAAGCTTAGAATACTAACAACAGACTCATCTACAATAATATAGTCCTCTAATATTCCGTTGACCTTAAAAACTTTATAATACCCGACTCTTTCGCTGTCAATCTTTAACCTTCGAACACTGTCGTCACGATTAAACAATGTTTCATCAGACATGCAATCTATTTTCCGGGGAACAACCAACCAATACAGTGTCTGTTTCATTCTTTTAATATCCGCAAGCA
>DAOOJC010000040.1:0-8733 GCA_035384905.1 Acetivibrio sp.
TACGGTTCAACGAGAGGGAAATAATTCTTAGCAATTATTTCTCTACTCTATTCACTTCTTAAAATCCCACGAATGAAAGTGAAAGTTCATCGAGCCCTCATCGCTATTTATATAGTTTGACACGTCCGTTGATTAAGGATATAATATTTTATGATTTTAATGAGCAGTCCTGTACATTGAGAAAAAGTAGTAACGGATAGTATTATAGAGGCTTTAAAAGCGAGCTTCTTGAAAAAGAATGCTTGAGGTATGGGCATTTGCTGAAGTATTGAGGAAAATGTGTTTTTTTGCTTATAATATTTAAATGAAATTTGAAATACTATTCTATAATGCTTAGAAGTTGAATGATTTGAATTATGTTATATAATAATATATTATGTGCATTTGATTGACATAGGATTTGTCAGAGTTCTTTTAATAAGATGGAGGAGGAAAAAAGAATGGATGCTGATGAAAGAGTAAATGAAGAGAAATCCCTGGATGAGGACAAAAAAATGTATTCCAATTTTATTCAGGATTTTATAGATGAAGACAATGAAAGCAATAGGTTTGGCAGAAGAGTACATACGAGATTTCCGCCCGAACCCAACGGATATCTTCATATAGGGCATGCAAAATCAATTTGTCTGAATTTTGGAATTGCAGCTCAAAACAGAGGTTTATGTAATTTGAGGTTTGATGACACAAATCCTGTTAAGGAAGATACCGAATATGTAGATTCTATAAAAGAGGATATTAAATGGTTGGGATTCGATTGGGAAGACAGGCTGTATTACGCATCTGATTATTTCGAAAGATTATATGACTGTGCAGTGAAGCTTATTGAGATGGGAAAAGCTTATGTATGTGATTTAACTGCTGATGAAATACGCGATTATAGAGGCACTCTCACAGAACCGGGTCAGGAAAGCCCTTACCGCAACAGGAGCATTGAAGAAAACCTCGATTTGTTCAGAAGAATGAGAGACGGTGAGTTTGAGGACGGTTCAAAGGTGCTGAGAGCAAAAATCGATATGGCTTCACCCAACTTGAATATGCGTGATCCGGTTATTTATAGAATAGTTAAGGCAGAGCACCACAGAACGGGAAACAAATGGTGTATTTATCCTATGTACGATTTTGCCCACCCCCTTTCCGACTCCTTTGAGGGGATAACCCATTCTATCTGTACACTGGAATTCGAAGACCATAGGCCATTGTACAATTGGTTTTTAGAGACCCTTGACATGGAGTGTAAGACGAGGCAGATAGAGTTTGCCCGTTTGAACCTAACCTACACTGTTATGAGTAAAAGAAAGCTTCTTAAGCTTGTAAAGGAAGGGTACGTAAGAGGATGGGACGATCCAAGAATGCCTACAATATCAGGCCTCAGAAGACGGGGATATACTCCGGAATCTATTAGGAATTTCTGTTCCCGGATAGGGGTTGCGAAAAGTAACAGTATGGTGGATATTGCCCTCCTTGAGCATTGTATCAGGGAAGAGCTTAATCAGAAGGCTACCAGGGTAATGGCTGTATTGAGACCTCTTAAGGTTATTATAGACAACTATCCGGAAGATAGTGTTGAGTATTTTGAGGTGCCGAACAATCCTGAAGACCCTGATTCCGGAACAAGGACAGTTCCGTTTTCAAGAGTAATTTATATAGAACAGGATGATTTCTGCGAAAATCCGCCGAAGAAGTATTTCCGACTGGCACCCGGGCAGGAGGTCAGGCTTAAGAGCACTTACTTTATTAAATGCGTGGATATTGTAAAGGATGATGCAACTGAAGAGATAATTGAGCTGCATTGCACCTATGACCCGGAGTCAAGAGGTGGAAATTCTCCTGACGGACGCAAGGTCAAAGGTACTATTCACTGGGTATCTGCAGCTCATGCTGTTGATGCTGAGGTACGGCTGTACAACAATCTGTTTGACGATCCCAATCCCGGTGCTGACGAGGGTGTTGACTTTATTGACCAGTTAAACCCCGATTCTTTGGAGGTTATTACTCAATGTAAGCTGGAACCGGGGCTTAAAGATGCAAAACCCGGTGACATGTTCCAGTTCTTGAGATTGGGTTACTTCTGTGTTGATGTTGTGGATTCCAAGGAAGACGCATTGGTATTTAACAGGACGGTATCCCTGAAGGACACATGGGCAAAGATATCAAGAAAAGAATAGCATATTATATAAATAAAACAAGCTCAGGGATTTGGTCTCTGAGCTTGTTTGCGGTATCACCGGTTTTTATTATGTTCATATTTGTTCTCTCAATCAATATGTAAAAAACTCATATTTCCTTGTCCATTTCTGGGTCTCGCCCGGCTTTATATTGACTTTGATAAACACTTCCGGACTTACGACATGGGTTGTGCCCCAGACAGCTACGTTTGCGACAGGAAACTCACTGAATTCTCTAATACCGACTCTATCCGGCTCATATAAAAGTTCCCAATAATGCGGCGTAACATTTTGAAATCCTTTGGGACAACATTTAAAATCTTTTTTAGGTACGGTGTTCCATCGAATTCCACGGTCTTTTATATCCATAACCTCAGGAACACAATCCGGATTGATGTTATAAGGAAATTTCAATAAGTACCCGGTACCAATCTTGTTGTTGTTTACTGCAAAGAAATTGTGGCAGTATTCCTCAGTTATAATGGGTTTGATGCCCATATTTTCAAGGTTATAGTCAATGAACAATTTGTTATTGTCAACAAAAATCTTTTTGGTCATTTTGACGGCGTAACCGTTGCAGTCTACAGGTTCAACCCTGAATACCGCAGTGTTGTAACCTGTTTCAATTTTAACGGGAAAAGGAGTAACCTCGTATTTGTCAAAGAAAAAGTAGTCTGATTCATCGGGTCGGGTTAAAAGACCTGTGCCGAGCTTTAAAAACTTTTCACCGGGCTTTGCCGCATCATATCCTATGGGTGTTTCGATACCGAATTCATTGCAAAGACCGAAACCGCCGGATCCCTGACCGGGGATAGGTGACTCAGGCACACAAAAGGAGTGCTTTTTATCTAAAACTATTCCTGTAATAAAGCCGTTCCAATCAAAACGGGAGCCGCTGTATACCGTTCCCGGATATGCTATTTCAATGCTAAGCCTGTCACTTTTTAATTCTATATGTTTATTTGATGTCTTGTCCATGAGCAAACCTCCTGTTAATAATTATACAGTCAATATTTTACCACAAAGTTTTAGATTTAGAAGCTTTTTTTCACTGCTTTAGCAACAGGCGTGGATGTAAATTTTATTTTTTTATCTTCAGAAATATAATTACACCGAGGACTATAGCAACTATTGATATCGCAATGTTAAAAATCAGTTTGTAGTCGTAGGGCTCTTTAGTGGATAAAGGGTCCTTGGCAGGACTGCCTTTAACATCTTCTATACTTAACATATCATAGCCTTCGCTTAAAATGTATTCTTTGTAATTGGACAGGTCATAACTTTTGGGATTATAAATATCGCTGTTCCCGAATTTCAATGTATACACAGCGGAACCTGAACTTTCAAACACCAATTCGTCAGCCAGATAAGTGGCTACGATTGCCGATACTTTAATGGGTTTGTCATCTTTGTTGTCAATTACAATTTCACTGGTATCGGAGGTTACTTTGTACGGTTCTATGGGAAGGGTCAAATCCTTATACTCCACGTTTTCAAAGCTCAGATTATACAGCATTTTGGATGTTCTGCCGTCAAAGGTAACATTCCTCTTAAACATGCTGGGGGTAATAAGGGAAAGGCTGCACAGCTTCAGGTTTTTAAGCCCCCGGACTTTTATAACTGTTGAATTTTCTTTTTCCTCAATGCTGAAATCCGGCATAAAAGTCTCTGTAAAATACTCTTTTTTATGCAGCACTTTATTGTATTTTAGCTTAACCGAAGAAAAAGAGACCTTTTCTATGTTGTTATAGATTTTAAAACGGTAATGTGTGTATTCTTTTGTCCATTTAAAGACTATTTCGAGTTTTTTATTGCCATCAACATTGTAAAGGACATCTTCCTGGATCTTTTCCCAGTTTTTGTTGCTATGGCTTCCGTATACTACAAGCCTCACTGCGAAAACATTCCTGTCGGGTTCAACCTCGATGGATGTGGCAAAAAGTTCTTTGGTGTCAAGACTTTTGACAGCATAATCGAAATAATGATCCACGTCATTGACAAAAGAGTTTATTAGCTCCATTTCATATATATTGTTTTCTGAAATCTGGCTTTCATAATAGCTGTTTATAAAATAGGGCACCGGCTGGTTATTATCATCGAAGATCTCCAAATCTGCGAGGTTTTCAACGGTATTATTGTATATTTGCGGTGTGAGCTTTACTGCCTTGTATTTCTGGTTTCCGCTATTATTAATCCGGGCACTGAAGGAATAGTCCAGAGCATATGCATAAGTATTAATTAATAAGATGAATAGCACTATACTAATGAATGTCTTTTTTGTCATCGGGCATTACCTCGCTTATATTTTCTATTCTTTTACTGAAATACTGATATACAAAGGATATGGCTATCAGAATTAAACCGAAAACAAAGTATGACACTATTCTGTACCCTTGGGTCAGAAACGCGAGATCAATAATGAAGAGCTTTGCCACCGACAGCATTGATAATGCAAGACCGAACCGCCTTATGAGCACATACCGCTTTATAAAGCCAAAGGTAATCCACGCAAGGGCTGTTGCAATGTAAATGATGCTTATTACAGCGTTGTTGAATTCGAGGCTGTACTGTATTATAAGGTTTTGAGTAAGGATTAATATGAAATAGAAGGATAAAACCAGTGGATACCATTCTATACCCAGTTCCCGTCCTATCATAAAATGCAGCAGCAAATCCCTCATGGCAAGAATCGCTAAAACTGCAATAACTGCCAATTCTATAGTTCCTACGACTTTTACAGCCATAGGAACTTGTGTAAGGTATCCTTTTACGGGCGATACGAAATTCAAAGCAAAGACAGAAAGAAATGAAAGGGTATAGATTGACACGGATATGCCTTTCATGACATCATCACATAGAATTTTTATTCTTGGAATGACATAGGCAATAACAAAACTTACAAGAATCATGGCTGCAAAAATAAGGAAATCTGAGTTATAGTGGCTTTTTTGCATCATTTCCGATATGAGCGGTTTTAACTCCCTCACTATGAGGTAAAGAGAGAAAAGCCATAAATTGATGAAGGTACAATACTTGAAAACCTGAGACGGTATGTTGAATAGATGCTTTTTATATATCATTGTACCTAAAACAATGAAGCTTCCTGCGGTTATCGCAAGATACTTGAAGGTAAACAGTGAGTCGTGATAGTTGATTATATCAAAGAACAAGAAGGACCAAAGGCAGAGGAGTGAAATCACGGTTCCTGCCTTTTTAAAGCCTTTTAATTCCTTGTATATTCCATAGGAAAGAATTGCAATTCCCTCAACCAGCCATCCCAATGTCAGCCATACCTTGCCGAATTGGAAGGGTATAATTAATATGACAGAGGTAAGTCCTGTGATATAAAACAAGACTGCTACCTTTTTTTCTTTTCTCATCTTTTTTTCAATAAACCAACCCAAGGACAGGTATACGATTGACAAGACCAGGGAAAGAAAACCGGCAAAGTCTTTCAGATCCACAGAATAAAGTGCCATATATAAAAGGAAACTGCTTATTAAGGTGTTTAATGTAAGCAGTACTATGTCAGAGTTTTTAAATCCTATTTTTTTCCTGTAAGTACCGGTAATAGGAATCAGTGTATAGTTTATGAAAGCAAATAAAATATAAAATACCGATATCAACCCATCACTTGTAAACTGAGGTCTAAAGGGGGTTCCAGATATAAGTATGTTCCCTATATAGACAGTGCCTATGACATTTAAGACAAACCCGATATATGCTGTTACCGTCCACTTTTTATTAACGGATATTATCAGTGCAAGAAGGTTCAGAACAATAAAGTATACCATTGCACCGTATACCATTGTTTTGCTTCCCGCTATAGAAAAAATGGGAAGGTATCCGCCGATCATGGCAAAGGCAGAAATGGTCTGGGAGTTGTACCGCTGGGATAAAACAAAGGCTCCAGCAGTTATTAATACACATAATCCCAGAGCTTGATACATGCCCAGAATGTTGAATTGGAAATAACTAAGCACCAATCCCACATACAATATGGCGACGCCTCCGCTAGTGATGCCCAGAGAAAAAACATTGGGCTTTTTACGGTTTAACAGCTCTCCCGCTACAAGCAGCAAGATTCCCACTGCAAAAGTAAAGAGACCCTTAAGGGTATCGGGAAGCTTGAAGTAAGTAAACTGTGCTGCAGTGATTACACCGATAACAAGAAGCAGAATGCCCAGCTTGTTAATTACATTAAGTCCGATAAGGGATTCAATGTTGTTTTGCTTTGTCCGGGCTCTAATCTCTGCCTCTGTAATCTGTTCCTGCCTTAGCTTCGATAGTTCGGCGGCTTTGATTTCGCTGTAGGCTTTCGTTTGCTTCATAATTTCTTCCCGGGCTTTTGCCACCTTTACATTCAACTGGTTTCTCAATTCTTCGAGGCGTACAAATATCTCATCCTCAAGATTAATCCTGTTTTCTCTCAATACTCTTTCCATTTCATTAATTTTGGTCTTAATGAACATTTCAAGCTTTGTTAACCTGTTTATTTCTCCTTCAAAATTAGCCCTGTAGTAAACGTCCATTCTCTTTTCCGCTGCATTGAGAACCTGGATTTTTTCGTTGTAAAACTGTTCATACAGTGCTGTCCTAAGTCTTTTATTCTCTTCGGTTAACCTTGTATTGTCGGATTTTAACTCACTTATGGATTCGTGGTATTTGGTAAGTTCTGTTTTCAGTTTCTGATTTTCTGAGATCAAATCAGTTGCTTCAATACTGGCAATTTCTTTTTCGAGACTTGCCAGAATATCTTTTTGCTTATCAAGGACAGCCTTAAGGTTTTGTACCATTGACATAGGAATTCCTCCAGACGACAAAAATGTGTACAGCCAGAAAACAAGCATTTATAATGATGCTTTGAAATATATTCTATCATATACCATATATTGTTTCAAGCATACAAAAAACAGGAAAACAAGGCGGACGAAAAACAGATTCAGATCCGGATAAATAATTGACAATGTGTAGAAAAAGTGATAATTTATCTTAGTATTTTAAATAAATATAAGGAGTGAAGATAGTGATTGGAAAAAAATCATTTAGTATTATTCTGGTTATAGCTCTGGTTTTAGGCTTTATTAACCCGGTTTATGCCAGACAGGATGAGATTACTGTAAACTTTAACGGTGCAATAACAATGTTTCTCGATGGTGAAGAGTTCGTTCCGGTAGAAACAGACCGGACATATCTTACTCCTGTTATTTATAATGGCAGGACCTATCTTCCGGTAAGGGCATTGTGCGATGCTTTGAAATTGTATGTTGACTGGGATGCTTCTACCAAAACGGTTTCTATTGGCGGCGGGGAGTGGATACCTCCTCAAAAGGTAACTCCGATAGGCTCGAAAGATAAAAGCCTTCGAACAGGTAAAGCCTATAGAGATACTGATTTAAAAATGGTTTTGTACGGAAGGCCTTTTAATCCAAGGGAACAAGACGGAACGTTAGTATCCCCGATTTTAGTTAACAATAGGACGTATTTACCCCTCAGAGCATTGTGTGATGCGGTTGGGGTAGATGTACAATGGGACGGAGCTACAAGTACAATTACAATGACCAGAAATGGCAAAGGTCCGGGCAAGGATGGCGAATATATACATGATGGCAGTACATACGAAGAAAATATATCATATTATCAGGATCTTGAACCTATTTATAATGTTCCCGTGGATCAGGTATTTAAGTTTAAGTTAAAGCTTTCCGATAAACCTTTTGCTTCTTTTGGCATAAAAAATATGTTTAAGGTTTTTTCCGATAGGGATTGTACTACAGAGTTGATAGCGAATGTAGAATACGATGAAGAGTCAAATACTATTTCAATTAAACCTGATAGCTCTTCATGGGGAATGTACCCGAGGGAAGGCGTCGATGTTAAAGGCCTGTCATGGGGAGGATTGCAAAAATATTACATAGTTATTTATCATGACTTAAATGCGACTGAAGTAACCGAGTTGAGTAAACCTATGAGATTAATGTTTACAGTGGGTTCCGATATTCCAATACCTACCGTAAAGGTTAAAAAGGATAATAACGGTAATATAGTTCTGACGTGGAACAAAATTGAGGGTGCACAAAAATATAAGATTTACAGAGGCAGCAGATATGGTATGGAACTCTTAAGGGAAACAACCGATACCAGTATGTCAATGACTGAGGAAGAATATGTTGATGTTGCTATGAACACATTACTATCGGATGTATATAAATATGCCGTTACATCAGTAGTGAACGGAAAGGAATCCCGGCTGAGCAATATAATATCCGGAGAGGACTATATTTCAATAGCTCCGGGTAAAATGACTACATTGTCAAAATATATCTCAGTAGGAGACGGTTTTGATGTTGACGATATTTTTTCACTACCCAAATCTGTGAGCGTTGATTATCTTGAGTATATTCCGAATGATGTTCCCGGAAGATACGGAAGTTATAAAACATCAAACCATAAGGTAATATGGAATTTTTCAAAGAATGTCGGTGATGCAAACTATCCAAGATATGAAGGAAAAGTTATGGGAACTACCTTTACACTTTTTGCAACATTTTTTGATAATCCTCCTACG